>CAVKEL010000037.1:0-8081 GCA_963655445.1 Acutalibacteraceae bacterium
CTTTAAAGGTGATTAAGAAGATTCGTGATAAATTTAAAGATTATGATATGGTTTTAGAAGATTATAAAGAAGATGAACCTATTAGATATTATTTCAATACATGTCCAATTTATGAATTTGCAAAAGAACATGATTTATTAGATATTTTACCTGCTATTTGTAATGCAGATTACAGAGGAGTCGATATAATTGGTGGAAAATTAATTAGAACTGGCACTCTTAAAACTTCATCTAGATGTGATTTTACAATTGTCGGTAATAAAGAAAAATATGTTGAGGAACATCCTGAATATATTGCTAGCGATGGCGGTATTTATAATAAATAAGTTATTATTAATTAAATAAAAAATATTGTTAAAATCTTAAAAAGAGGGATTTTGTATGGAAGAAAAGAAGATTGATGGAAATAAGATTTTTAAAGTGATTATAGGAGTTTTATTAGGAATTAATTTAGTTTTAACTTCTATTCTTTTTGGATCATTTATTAATAATAACGTTCAAAGTAAAAATGAAACTACTAAATACACTTTATACATTGGAACTAATGATAAAGATACATATAAAGAAGAAATTCCTTTTGATGAATGTATGACTAAAGTCACTGATATTTGTGTAGAGTTCACTGGTGGTTGCACCATTTTTGAAGCAACTGGATATTGGAAAGATGACACAGATGCAATAACTAAAGAAAGAACAATCGGTTGCATTTTAGAAGATATTGAAAAAGAAATTGTTTTTAAAATTTGCGACAAAGTTATTATTGCTTTAAATCAAAATTCAATATTGATTGAAACAAATAGTGTTTATAGCACTTTTTATTCAACTCGAAACGCATAAATAATAATTTTCTATTGGTATAATTAAAAAGATCTAAATTGCATTTATGAAATTATTTGACTTGCATTAATGAAATGATATAATAAAGACAAGCTAATTAAATTAGCCATTGAAAGGAGAATAAATATGTCTACTTTCTCAAATAAAGTGAAAGAGTTGATGATTAGAGATAATATATCTCAAAAAGAATTATCTAAGCTTTCTAAGATCTCAGAATCTTCAATTAGCAGGTATTTGTCTGATTGCCTTGAACCACGACTTGATGTAATTTGTAACGTTGCTAAAGTTTTTAATGTCCCTATTTCTTTTTTATTAGAAGAAAATAATGAAATTAAAAATGTTAATGCTTACGATGAAACAATTTGTGTTGTTACAAGAAATAAGGAGAAACTTACAGATCAGCAAAAAGCTGAGCTTATTAAGATTTTATTTGGAAGTAAGTAAATGAAGTATTCTCCTTGCGATTACATTGCAGTTGATGAGTTGGCGTTGCAAATTAGATTAGACTATGGTTTTACAGACTATTATCTTGATATTTTTAAGCTAGCAAAAAATCTTGGAATAATTTTAATTCCGTATTCCAAATTATCATATAAACAACAAAAGCATATTCAATTGCATTCTACATT
Organism: Acutalibacteraceae bacterium; assembly: GCA_963655445.1. Taxonomy (GTDB): domain Bacteria; phylum Bacillota_I; class Bacilli_A; order RFN20; family CAG-826; genus Onthovivens. The sequence continues at coordinate 1,467 of CAVKEL010000037.1, forward strand.
GGATGATGCATTCGCTGTAATTCGTAATGAGAATGGAAATATGAAATTTTATACATATTACAATGATAAAGTTTCATATCAACGGCAAAGATTTTCTATAGCCCACGAAATAAAACATGTTGTCAAGTTAGAAAAAAATCCAACTGATAAAGATGAGGATTTAGCGAATCATTTTGCAAGATATATACTTGCACCAACATGCTTGATTATGGATTATACGAATAAAACGCCAAAAGAAATTGCATCAATTTTTGGTATTTCTATTGAAGCCGCCACAAACGCCCTTAATACTGCAAAAAATAGGATTAATTGTGGAGAAATTAAATTATCAAAGATTGAGTCGAATTTTATTCAATTTGTAAACGAAAAGAAATAAAACCCGAATCACTGCAATGATTCGGGTGAACATGTTTGAAACACGTCCTACACGTATATATTAGCATGTTCAATTTTAATTACCTACATTTTTATGTAGGGGAAAGCGAATATATAATATGTATAAAATTTTAGAAGAAAAAGAAATTGTAGATTCTTTTCAAGCCTTTCTAGTTGAAGGTGCTGAATTTACTAATAACGAAGAATATCCTGTAATAAGGTACGATATGGTTCCTAAAGAACCTCCTTTAAAAATCATGCCTTTTTCCAAGGCAATTACTTATAGAGGTGATTTAAGTAAGACTGTCATTTATTTTTTCTCTCCAGATTCGACATTCGAAAGAGTTAGAAAACATCCTAAACAATATTTAAATTTTTTCAGAAGAACGGCAGGGATTATTGGATTTGATTTTTCAGTTCATAGCGATATGCCTATCGTTAAGCAAAAATCACAGATGAATGATAATTTATCTTTGTCTTTTTATTATGGAAATAACAATATTAACTTATATCCTTCTGCAAGATGTGGATCTGAAGAGTTGGAAGATGAATATCTGTCAGCATTTCCAAAACACACAATTATAGCATTAGGCGTTCATGGTTTTGTTAAGAAAAAGTATCAAAAACACGAGTGGAGATATTGGATTAAAAAAATCATAGAAGTCCTTGAACCTGCTGCATTATTAATAGTTGGGAAATTAGATTTAGAAATCATTAATGACTTTTCCGATAAAACTAAGTTTTATATTTATGAATCATTTATTGATGAAAGAAATAAGGAGGTTAAAAAATATGTCAAGTAAAGGGCCAAGTTATAAATATGGAAATACTAGAGGTTCTAATGGTGTTGGAGTTGCAACCAAACATATTAATTATCAATATGCTAGAAACTATAGCAAAGTAAAACTACGAATTGATTTTATTAAACATAGCAAAGATTTTGGGGTTTCATCAATGAAAGATTATGAAACTAGTGCAGTTAGATTTGCAAATACTGTTGACAGGAAAAACTGTATTAGTTTTGTTGATAAACGTGGATCTACCCATAAATACAATAAAAAGACTAATACTTATGTCGGCGTCGATAAAAATGGATATGTTTTTACTTATTTTAAACCAAAGGATGGAATAAAATATTTTTATAAAAAGAGAGGAGATATGAAAAATGAATAAAGATATTAAGCAAATTAAAGAAATGATATGTCCAATATGCGGTAAATTTTATTTTTCAAAATTATCTGATGAAGAAATTAAGGATGGCGAAAGTCCAAATTCTGTTCAATGCCGTCATTGTGGATGGTATTATGATTTAGAGCAGACTAATGATCCAAATTTAGAAAATCAAAGCAATAAATTTTCATTAAATGAATATAAAAAAGTGTACGAAGAAAAAATAAAAGAAAATAAAAATTATGATTACTTTGATGAGTTGAAGTCAAAAGATGCACCACATAAATGTCCGGTGTGTGGTGAATATATTTTTAAAAGTTTATCATCATTTGATATTTGTCCGGTTTGTGGCTGGCAGGATGATAATTATTTTACAGGCGGCGGTGCCAACAGTTTAACTTTAGATGAAGCAAAATCAAGATTTGTTTCTAAAAGAAAACAAAATCCACAATATAAGTGGATAGACGATGAAATTAGCTAAAATTTATTTTCGTTTTATATGATTAAAAAGAAGCATTTAATTAAAAATAGCGACATAGACAAAAGAATTAGATTTATTGGTAGATGCATTAGAAAAATAAATCCTTATTTTTCAGTTGAGACTTTTAAAATGTGCAATAAATTAATGGATAAATACATTAAAGGTCGTTGGTTAGATACAAAAACAAAAGTTGAAACTATATATTTAAGTAGAAAAGATGGAACCAAATTAAGAGTATTAGTTTGTAGATCTAAAAAGAAAATTCAAGGCGATTCTTTGACTGGTGTTCTTTGGATTCATGGTGGCGGTTATGCAATTGGTCTTCCTGAACAAGATTATATGTTTGCATCTTTATTTTCTAAAGATGGATCAAGTATTACTGTTCTTCCAGATTACACTAGATCGCTTGATGCTCCATACCCTGCAGCTCTTGATGATTGTTATTTAACATTAAAATGGATGTACGATAATGCTAAAAAAATAGGAATAAATAAGAATCAAATTTTTGTTGGTGGAGAAAGTGCAGGAGGTGGACTGGCTGCAGCTTTATGCATATATGTACGTGATAAAAAAGAAATTAAAATTGCTTTTCAAATACCACTTTATCCAATGCTTGATGATCGAGGAATTACACCTTCATCAGAAAATAATGATGCACCAGTTTGGAATACAAAATCTAATGAAAATGGATGGGGATTATATTTAAAAGGGGTTGATAAAAATAATGTACCAAGTTATGCTTCTCCTTCAAGAGAATCAAACTTGAAAAATTTGCCTCACGCATGCACTTATATTGGAACAATCGAACCTTTTTATGATGAAACTATTGAATATTTTGATAGATTAAAAGCATCTGGAGTAGAGGTCGATATTAAAGAATTTAAAGGCTGTTACCATGCTTTTGATTTATTTGGAAGCAAAACAAAGTTAGGAAAGGAAGCAAAAAAGTATTTATTAGCTTGCTTTAAAAATGCTCAAGAAAAGTATAAATAATTTATCTTTCTGGGTGGCTCATTAAATAATTCTTTTTTGCTTCGTTTGGATAATCATTAATTTTTAAATTTTTAACATAGTTTTCATCGTTATGATCAAGAGCGGTTTGATAGTACCATTCTTTAAATTTAATTAATGCTAAGCATTTATTTAATTCTTTGATTTGGTCATTGATTTTTCTTTCTTGCTCATAGAAAAAATCTAATCTATCTTTTAATGAATCATTGCCTAATTTACATAAATCCATGAAGGCTTTTATTTCTTTAATTTTTAATCCTGTTTGTTTTAAACAATTTATCATTGTAAATGTTCTTAAATCTACTTCATCAAATATTCTGTTGCCATTATTATCTCTTTTAATATTGGGCAATAATCCTTCTTCATCATAATATCTAATGGTTGGAACTGATAAATTCATTATTTTTGAAACTTCACCAATTGTATACATAAATAGACCTCCTCAAAAAGAAAAATTCCTCTTGACCTCAAGTATACTTTAGGATTTATCATAAAATCAAGATGTTAATTTAAGAGATTTTTTGGAGGATTATTTATGAATGAAAAATTAAAGTTATCTAATGGAGTTATGATTCCTCAAATTGGGCTAGGAACTTGGTTAATTGATGACTCAAAAGTTTGCGAAGCAGTTTTAAATGCTTTTGAACTTGGCTATCGCCATATTGATACTGCAGAAGCTTATCAAAATGAAAGAGGTGTAGGTGAAGCTCTAAGAAAAACAAAATTAAAAAGAGAAGAAATTTTCTTACAAACTAAATTAATAGCGGAGTGCAAGAACTACGAAGAAGCGAAAAAATGCATACAAGAATCTTTTGATAAATTAGGTGTCGATTATATTGACTTAATGATTATTCATTGTCCTGAACCATGGGTTGAATTTAGAAAAGGAAACCATTATGAAAAAGGGAATTTAGAAGCATGGAAAGCACTTTGTGAATTTTATAAAGCTGGAAAAATTAAGGCAATTGGTGTTTCTAATTTTGAAATTTATGATTTAGAAAATATCATTAATAATTCTGATGTTAAACCAATGGTTAACCAAATTTTAACTCATATAGGCAATACAGATTTTAAATTAATTAAATATTGTAAAGAACATGATATAGTTGTTGAAGCATATTCACCAATTGCTCATGGTGCATTACTCACGAATGAAAAAGTATTGGATATGGCGAAGAAATATAATGTTTCAATTGCTCAATTATGTATTCGTTATACATTGCAACTTGGCTTAGTTTCACTTCCAAAAACTGAAAATAAAGACCATATGAAATCTAATTTTGATGTTGATTTTATTATTAGTGATGAAGATATGAAAACTCTTTGTGATATGGACAAAATTCATACATATGGAGATGCAGATATATTCCCTTGTTACAATAAACAAATGTAGGAGTTTTAAAAATGAAACAGGATGCAGGAAAGAAACAACTCGGAGATTTAGCTCCGGAATTTGCTCATTTAAATGATGATATTTTATTTGGAGAAGTTTGGGAAAGAGAAGATAAATTATCTTTAAGAGATCGAAGTATCATCACTGTTACTGCTTTAATGACAAAAGGTATTTTTGATAATTCATTAAGATATCATATAAACAATGCAAAACTTCATGGTGTAACTAAAGAAGAAATGGTGGAGATTATAACTCATTTAGCTTTCTATGTAGGATGGCCAAATGCTTGGGCAGTTTTTCCAATTGTTAGAGAAGTTTATAGCGATACAAAAGTCATGAATACATCAGATTCATTATTTGGTTTAGGTGATGAGAATGTAAATTTTGCAAAATATTTTATAGGAAAATCCTATCTAAAACCTTTGAACATTAAAGGAGTTGGTGCATATAATGTCACATTTGAACCTGGATGTAGAAATAATTGGCATATTCATCATAAAGGTGGTCAAATCCTTCTTTGCACAGATGGTGAAGGTTGGTATCAAGAATTTAATAAAGAACCAAGAAGGCTTCATCCAGGTGATGTAGTTTATATTGCTCCTGAAGTTAAACATTGGCATGGTGCAACTATTGATCATTGGTTTACACATGTTGCTTTAGAAATACCAGCAATAGATGCAACAAATGAATGGTGCGAACCAGTAAATGATGAAGAATATTTAAAGTTGAAATAATTTTTGGAGAATAAAAAAATGAAAAGATTAATTGCTTATTTTAGTTATTCTAACAATACAAAAAGATTAGTTGAAAGAATTAAAAACGAGATTACAGATATTGATGTAATTAGAATAGAAAGAAAGAAACCATATTCGAGTGATTATGATGAATGCGCATATCACGAAGCAAAAGATGAAATTGATAATAACATTCATCCTGAAATAAAAGAAATAAATGTAGATTTAAATTCATACGATGAAATCATGATTTTCTTTCCAATTTGGTGGTATACATTTCCAATGCCAATAGCAACCTTTATTGAAAAATTACATGGTTATAAAGGCAAAGTAATTTTATTTGCTAATAGCTATACAAACGATTATCACTATATGAAAAACAGTTTAAGAGATTTTAATAAGCTTGATCCTGAAATTAATGTTTCTGAAGGATTATTTAATAAAGATCTAAACAAACATTTAAATTTTATAAAATAATGAAAATATAGTGAAAAAATAAAGAAACAATTCTAGAATAGTAGTGGCATCAAGAGAAGACGAGAGACAAGCTCTAGGACTCTTCAGCAACCTGCACTATGCAAGGTGCTAAAACTTGATTGATGGGAATCTATGATTTTAAAATTCTCACCATTTATGGCGAGAATTTTTTAGTAAAGAAGGCAATAAATATGTTATGGTTAGTTTTGGCTTTATTAAGTGCATTTGCTACATCAATGACAACAATATGCGCAAAAGTTGGTTTAAAAAATATTAATTCAAATTTTGCAACTTTTTATAGGACTGGGATCGTAATTATTTGTTCCTTAGTTTTATGCTTAATCACTGGTAGTTTATTAGAGACTCCAAACTTAAATTTTCAAAATTGGATTTTTCTAGTCTTATCTGGTGTTTGTACGGGTTGTTCTTGGTTATTTTATTTTAAAGCTTTGAAATTAGGTAATATAAATAAGGTTGCTCCTATTGATAAATCAAGTTTTATTTTGACTAGCATCTTATTTATGATTTTCTTTTTTGGAGATACTACCAACAATGGTGATCCTTTAACAATTGTAATGTTAATTTTATCGATGCTTTTAATGCTTGTTGGGACTATCTTAATGATTGATAAAAAAGAAGATACAAAGGAAGTATCTAAAAATTGGTTAATTTGTGCAATTTTATCTGCTGTATTTGCAAGTTTTGTTTCTTTATTTTGTAAAATTGGATTAAAAGGTATTCCTTCTAGTTTAGGAACTTTATATAGAACAATTGTTGTTTTTATTTTTGCAGGAGCAATAGTTCTTGTTAAAAAAGATTATAAAAAAGTAAAAGAAATATCTAAAAAGAATTGGCTATATCTTACTTTATCCGGACTTGCTACTGGAGTAGCATGGTTAAGTGAATATTATGCTTTAAATACTGAAGGAGTTAATCCTATAGCAGTTAATTCAATAGGAAAATTATCTATTTTA
>CAVKEL010000038.1:0-5562 GCA_963655445.1 Acutalibacteraceae bacterium
GTTGAATATATACTACATCAAATTGAAAATAAAAATGGAATGGATATTGGTTTACACCCTCATGCTTTAAGGCATTCATTTGCAACTCATCTTCTAGAAAATGGAGCTGATTTAAGAACAATCCAAATGCTTTTAGGTCATGAATCTATCAATACAACCCAAGTTTATACAAGTATCACAAAGGAAACTTTAAAGAAGGAGTACAACGAATATTTTCCAAGAGCCAAAAAGAAGTGATGGTTGCTTTTAAATTTGATTGATTTAGGTATCGTATAAGTGGTAGAATAAATAGACTTTTGGCAAGGAGTCAAAAGAATACACACATTATGGATTCATTTTCCTAGTCTCAAAATTGATTTTTGAGGGAAAATGTTCGAAATAATGGAGGTTTAACAAATAGGAGGTCTCATTTAAATGAGCGTAGAAGTCAAAAAAGAAGTTGTAGAAGCTGTTGAAGAAAGCGAAAAAGAAGTCGCTGCTGAAGAAGTTAAAGCTGAAGAAGCTAATGAAATGGCAGAAGCCATTCATGATCCAAATGCACCAATTGTTTCCTTGAAGAAACTTTTAGAAGCTGGTGTTCATTATGGTCATCAAACAAGAAAATGGAATCCAAAAATGGGTAAATATATTTACTGCCCACGTAATGGAATTTACATCATTGATTTAAACAAAACTAAATCATCCATTGAAGAAAGTTATGAAAAATTAAAGGAAATTGTTAGCGCTAATGGTAAGGTTTTATATGTTGGAACCAAAACCCAAGCTAAACCAATTATTGAAGCAGAAGCTTTAAGAAGTGGATCATTCTATATTACTAACCGTTGGTTAGGTGGTGTCTTAACTAACTTTAAGACCATCCAAAGCCGTATTAGAAAATTAAAGGATTTAGAAGCTGCTGAAGCTGATGGATCATGGGATAAATTACCAAAGAAAGAAGTTATCCAATTAAAGAAATTACAAGTCAAATTAAGCAAAAACCTTGAAGGTATCAAGGAAATGCGTAAAGTTCCAAATGCTTTAATTGTTGTTGATCCAACCATTGAACATAACGCAGTTAAAGAAGCTATTAAATTAAATATTCCAGTTTTTGCAATTTGTGATACAAACTGTGATCCAGATAATATTAGCCATGTTATTCCTGGAAATGATGATGCAACCAAATCAATTCAATTAATTATTGGTTTATTAACTGATGCTATTGTTGAGGCTAAAGGCGGTTTACCAGTAATTGCTTACACCAAAGATGAAGGTGAAGAAGTTACTATGAAAGATGCTATTAGACTAGCTGATAGAGAAAACGCTTTAAGAATGGCTGCTCGTAGAGAAATGCAAAGAGAAAAAATGGAAAAAGAAAAAGCCAGAAGAGAAGCTTTCGAAGCAAAATTGCATGCTAAAAAAGAAGCTGCAAAAGCTCCTAAGAAAGAAGAAGTAAAAGAAGAAGCTCCAAAGGCTGAAGAAAAAGTAGAGGAGAGTAAATAATGGCAAATATTGAATTAATTAAATCATTACGTGAAAGAACCGGTGCTGGAATCATGGATTGCAAGAATGCTCTTGCTGCTTGCAATGATGATTTAGATAAAGCAACTGATTGGTTAAGAGAAAAAGGCATTGCTAAAGCAGCTAAAAAAGCTGATCGTATTGCTGCTGAAGGTTTAGCCCTTGTTTATGTTTGCCCAAAATGTGGAAATGCTTCTGTTGTTGAAGTTAATTGTGAAACTGATTTCGTTGCAAAAGCCGATCCATTCAAAGATTTAGTCAATAATTGTGCTAAAGTTGTTTTAGAAAAACAACCTTCATCAATTGAAGAAGCAAAAGATTTAACTAAAGAATTATTCACTGAAGCTACTGTTAAGCTTGGTGAAAAACTTGATTTCAGAAGATTTGACATCGTTAAAAAAGAAACTGAATCAAATGGTGTTGGTTCATACATCCATATGGGTGGAACTCATGCAGTTTTAGTTCTTCTTGAAAAAGATGATCCAGAACTTGCTCAAGGTATTGCAATGCATATCGCAGCTAATGGTCCAAAATACATTCTTGAAAGTGATGTTTCAAAAGAATGGATTGAAAATGAAACTAAAATTCAAAGAGAAGCTGCTAAAAATGATCCAAAACTTCAAGGAAAACCAGAACAAGCACTCGTTCGTATCATTGAAGGTAAAGTTCATAAGCAATATGCAGAACTTACACTTGTTGATCAACAATATTTACTTGATGGTGATAAGACAGTTGGTCAAGTTTTAACCGAAAAAGGCAATAAAGTTTTAAAATTCGTTCACTATACAGTTGGTGAAGGACTTGAAAAACGTCATGATGATTTTGCTGAAGAAGTTAAAAAACAAGCAAATCTCTAAATTAGAAAAATAAGGCACACATATGTGTGCCTTTTTTGTTATAATATTTAACGAGGTGTAAAAATGCAAAACAAGTACAAAAGAATTGTTCTAAAAATTAGTGGGGAATCCTTACTTAGTGAAAAAGGACACGATATATTTGATCCTTCTAAATTGGATGATATTGCTAAAACAATCAAACTACTTCATGAAAATAATGTTGAAGTTGGAATTGTTGTCGGTGCAGGGAATATTTTTAGAGGTAAATTGAGCGAAAAGACTGGAATTGATCATACTGATGCTGATTGTATGGGAATGCTTGGAACTTTAATTAATTGCTTAGCTATCTCTAGTAAACTTGAAAAAATTGGCGTTCCAACAAGAGTTTTATCTGCAATTCCAATGAGCAAAGTTTGCGAAGAATATAACTATAAAAACGCTAGAAGGTATTTAAAAGAACATATTGTTGTATTTTATGCAGGAGGCACTGGAAATCCATTTTGCACAACTGATAGTTGCGCATCATTAAGAGCTCTTGAGACTCATAGTGATGCAATCTTAATGGGGAAAAATGGTATTGATGGAGTCTATGATAAAGATCCTAACATCCATAAAGATGCAAAATTTATTAAAAATTTAACTTATGAAGAAATATTAAAATTAGATTTAAAAGTTATTGACCAATCTTCAGTTGCTATGTTAAAAGGTCATAATGTAGAAGTCAAAATTTTCTCAGCGGAAGATACTGACAATTTCTTAAAAGTTGTAAATGGGGAAGATATAGGAACCACAATAAAGGAGAATTAATATGGCGGGAATCTATGATGAAACAAAACAAAGAATGGAAAAAACCATCGAAAGTTTAAGATTTAACTTGAATTCTTTAAGGACTGGAAGAGCTTCACCAAGTTTGGTTGAAAACATCCAATGTGATTATTATGGCGATAAGATCGACATTTCTTCAATTGCGGCTATTAAAATTCCTGAACCACGTCAACTTTTAATAACCCCTTATGATAAAAATGATGTTAAAGCAATTGTTGCTGCTATCAATGCATCACAACTCGGAATTAATCCTGTTGTTGATGGCGCAAATATTCGTTTAGTTATGCCTGCTCCAACTCAAGAAAGAAGAGCAGAACTTACTAAAAAAGCTAAAGCTTATGGCGAAGATACTAAAGTTGCTATTAGAAATATTAGAAGAGATACTTTAGAAGCGGTAAAGAAAACTGAAGGATTATCTGAAGACTTAGTCAAACGTAATGAACAAGAAGTTCAAAAAGCAACAGATGAAGTTATTGCTTTAGTTGATAAAGTCATTAAAGAGAAAAACGAAGAAATCATGGCTATTTAGTTATGGAGAAAGAAGTTAAACCTAACACACAAGAAAAAGAAAATAAAGAACCAAATATTCACATCAATCACATTAATCCTGATGGCAAAAAATCAATGCTAAATAGGATTGTTGTTGGTGTTATTTTGGTTTTAATAATTGCCCCATGTACATTCATTGGCGATTATCTTTATTTTTTGCTTATTTTTGCAGCTGCTATGATTAGTTGCCATGAAATTATAATGGCTCCTCAATCAATCACTCATAAATATAAAAACATTATTTATGTTTTTGCTTATATTATGATGATTTCAATTATTTATTGGATTTTTATAAAAAATAACATTAACGAATATGAAAGTTATAAATATCAAGGAATACAAGACCAATTTGTATTTAATGTTGCAAACGGGTTTAAAGTACCACAAATAAGTTTATCAGGCTTCTTTGTTTGTATTGGATTTTTCTTTTTAATGGTTATTATTGATAAAAATTTCTCAATTAACGATGCATTTTATTTTGTAACTATGCTATTTATTGTAGCTATGGGTTATCAATGTGCATTGTTTTTAAGATATTATCCGTTTGTTGATGCACAACTTTTAAATGGTGGTAGCGAAATAGTTAAAACCGGATATTTTAAATATTTCCAATCATCTTTGCTTGTTTTATTTATTTTAATTGGTGTCTGCATGAATGATATTGGTGCATATTTTGTTGGTATGCTTTTTGGAAAACACCATATGACGCCAAGAATTTCACCTAAGAAAACTTGGGAAGGTTTTGTTGGTGGAGTTGTTATTTCAATTATTTTTAGTTTTGGATTTGCGATGATTTTTGATGCAATTGGTAGTCCATTACTTAGTTTTTTAGATTTAAAGCATTGGTATAATGTTTTAGCTTTATCGCTTGTTATGCCATTAACTGGCACTTTAGGAGATTTAATGTTTAGTTGTATTAAAAGAAATTTTGCTATTAAAGATTTTGGAACAATTTTAAAATCCCATGGAGGAATTTTAGATCGTGTTGATTCTTTAATGTTTTCAGCAATTGCTGTTAGTTTATTAGTTGTGATTATGTCTCATAATTGGGGTATCTTATTATGATAAGGAAAATTACACTTTTAGGTGCAACAGGTTCTATAGGAAAGCAAGCACTTGAAGTATTAAAAAATAGAAGCGATTATGAATTAGTGGCGATTAGTTGCAAAGATAACATAGAAAAACTTGCAAATATTTTTGGTGAATTTAATACCATTAAATTCGCTGCAGTTAATAAAAAAGAAGATGCAGAAAATCTTTCAAGACGTTTTCCTGGCGTTAAATTTTTTGCTGGTGAATCTGGACTTGAACGAATGATTAATAAAGCAAATAGCGAAGTATATTTAAATGGCATTAGTGGTTTTGCTGGTGTTGGGCCATCAATTCATGTTTTAAAAAATGATAAAGTGTTACTTTTAGCAAATAAAGAATCTTTAGTTTGTGCTGGAGAAATTATTAATAATTTGCTTGATGATGGTCATGGGAAAATTGTTCCGATTGATAGTGAACATGTGGCAGTTTCAAAATGTTTATATGGTAAAAATTTAGATGACATTGAACAAATTGTGATTACTGCAAGCGGTGGATCATTTTTTAATTATAGCGAAGAACAATTAGAGAAAGTTACTGTTGAAGATGCAATTAAAAACCCAAATTGGGAGATGGGCAAAAAAATCACAGTTGATAGCAATTTAATGATTAATAAGTGCTTCGAATTAATTGAAGCATATTATTTATTTAGAGTACCTTTTGAAAAGATAAATGCTCGTGTTAATCGAGAAAGTATCGTACATGGCTATGTAAGATTCACAGATGAAACAAAGATAGATGTTTCTGATCCAGATATGATTTATCC
>CAVKEL010000039.1:0-8609 GCA_963655445.1 Acutalibacteraceae bacterium
ATTTTTAATTTTTTAAATGAATTATTATTTAAAATTATAATAAATTCTAATACATATGATGGTTATTTTGATGCTATTGTTACGACTTTAGAATATTTTGGGAAAACAGCAAATAACTATGATTTGGTCGTAATTTTATTCGCTAATATATTAAAAATTAATGGCCTTTGTTTAAATACAAAGTCATGTATTGTTTGTGGTGAATTAAATGAAAGTAACCTAGTTTCAATTGATTTTATAAATGGTGGTACAGTTTGCAAGCATTGCATTAACAATTCTTTAGATATAATTAAGCCAGAAGAACTAAATATTTATAAGATTATATTTGAAGCAAAGATAAGTGAAAGCGCGAATTTAAAACTAAATTTGGATAAAAAGAGTTTCTTAAAGATTATCGATAATTTAAGCATATTTTTAAGCTCAACATTAGACATAAATTTAAAAAGTTTAATACTATTAAAAACTATATAAAATACACTCATAGTAGGTTGACAAACGATATTTTGAATGTATATTTATATCTTGTTTTTGGGAAGGTTATAAAAATGGATAAAAATATAAAATTTGAAACAATTGTTACACATTTACAAACTACTGGATATGTTTTTCAAGGATCGCAAATTTATGGTGGGCTTTCAAATACATGGGATTATGGTCCTTTAGGTAGTGAATTAAAAAACAATTTAAAAGAGTTATGGTGGAAAAAATTTGTTCATGAATCTCCAACAAATGTAGGGATTGATGCAGCTATTTTGATGAATCCAAACGTTTGGAAAGCTACTGGACACGTGTCAACTTTCAATGATCCTTTGATTGATTGCAAAGAATGCCATGGAAGATATAGAGCTGATCAATTGATTGAAGGTCAATTTCCAGATGTTGATGTTAATGGAATGACTCAACAGGAAATGAATGAATTTATCAAAACTCATAAAGTAAAATGCCCAGATTGTGGGAAGAGTAATTTTACAGATATTAGACAATTTAATATGATGTTTAAAACCCATATTGGTGTCACCGAAGATTCAAGTAGCGAAGTTTATTTAAGACCTGAGACTGCGCAAGGAGTTTTTGTTAATTTTAAAAATGTTCAAAGAGCAACTAGACATAAATTACCACTAGGTATTTGTAATGTTGGTAAATCATTTAGAAATGAAATTACTCCAGGAAATTTCACATTCCGTATGAGAGAATTTGAACAAATGGAGTGTGAATTCTTTTGTAAGCCAAACACTGATTTAGAATGGTTTAATTACTGGAAACAATTTTCAATTAATTTTGTTAAATCGTTAGGTATCAAAGAAGAAAATTTAAGATTTAGAGATCATGAACCAGCTGAACTTGCTTTCTATTCAAAAGCAACAACTGATATTGAATATCTTTTCCCATTTGGATGGGGAGAAATTTGGGGTATCGCTGATAGAACAGATTATGATTTAAAACGACATCAGGACTTTTCAAAAGAAGATTTAACATATTTAGATCCTGAAACCAATGAAAGATATGTTCCATTTTGCATTGAACCATCATTAGGATTAGATCGTTTATTTTTAATGGTTGTTACTGATTCATATGATGAAGAAACTTTAGAGAATGGTGAAATTAGAAAAGTTATGCATTTGGCGCCATTTTTAGCACCATATAAAGCTGCAATTTTGCCACTTTCAAAACAATTAAATGAAAAAGCTGAAGAAGTATTTAAAGACTTAATTCCATATATTAATGTAACCATGGATGTTACTGGATCTATTGGGAAAAGATATCGTAGAAACGATGAAATTGGCACCCCATTCTGTGTAACTTATGATTTTGATAGTGAAAATGATGGATGTGTAACAATCCGTGATAGAGATTCTATGAAACAAGAAAGAATTAAAATCACTGATTTAAAACAATATTTAATGGATAGAACTTTTTATAAATAATGAACGAAAATATTATTCAAATAGCTAATGACATATTAAAACAAGTAAATATAGTAGATATTATTTCTAGTTTTATTAAAGTGACAAAAAAGGGGCGTAATTACGTCGCACTTTGTCCTTTTCATGCTGATACTAATCCATCAATGATGATTTCGCCAGAGAAACAAATATTTAAATGTTTTGTTTGTCAAACTGGTGGAGATGCAATCACTTTTGTTAAAAAATATAAGAATTGTAGCTATTTTGAGGCAGTCAAGATTGTTGCTCAAATTGCAGGAATTCATGATGAAAGATTAGAAAACTATAGAACTTCCAATAGCAATATTAGCGATGAAACAAGGAAGATTTATAATTGTTTAAGTGAAATTAATAAGCTCTATGAAATATATTTATACAACACTGAAGAAGGAAGAGATGGTGCCTTAAATTATTTACATAATCGTGGTTTAAATGATGAAATAATTCATAAATTCAAGATAGGTTATTCAATAAATGATGGTGAAAAAACTACTAAAACATTACTAAATAATGGATTTTCATTAAAAACGATAGAAAGAACTGGCATTGGAAATATATATGGTGAAAAAATAAAAGACAACAATGCTGGTAGAGTAATATTTTCAATTACTAATAATGACGGACAGGTTGTTGGATTTAGTGCAAGAGAATCGTCTAACGATAAAAATGTTGCAAAATATGTTAATTCGCCAGAAGTTGAAGGCGGCGTATTTCATAAGTCAAACATTTTATATAACTATTACAACGCAAAAGATAGTGCTAGACGAGAAAAATTCATATATGTTGTAGAAGGTTTCATGGATGCAATTGCTTTAGATAGGATTGGGATTAATAATGTTGTTGCTTTAATGGGTACAGTATTAACACAAGAACATATTAAACTATTAAGATATTTAAATGTTGAAATAAGATTATGTCTTGATAATGATAACCCTGGTCAAGATGCAATGATAAAGATTGCAAAACAATTAAGAAATAGTGATATCAAATATGTTTTTGTATCAAATGAGCAAGTTGTTAATGGAAAAGATTCTGATGAAATTCTAAAAAATAGTGGACCAGATGGCTTAAAAAAGTATTTGAATACATTAATAAGTGAAGGCGAATTTATTCTTAACTATTATTCAAAGAAGTTAAATATGAATTCTCTTGAAGACAAAAAAACTATTTTAAATATGTTTATCCCATTTTTAGCAAAGCTTAAAAATCCATTAGATTTAGAACTTTATTGTAATAAACTTTCTCAAATTAGTGGCTTTTCATTAGAAATTATTAAATCACAAATAAATTCTTATATTAATAAAATTAGTGAAGAAAATGATGGGGTAAGTCTTGAAAGTTTGAATTTCAAGAAAAAAGATAAGGCTATTACAAGACTTGAATTAAGCGAAAGACAAATTGTTCGGTATATGCTTGAAAATAAGGATGCTGTCGAACAATATAATCTTAAATTAGGCTATTTAATTAATGATGATTATCGTCAAATTGCGATCTTACTTGAGGAATATTTAAATGAGTTTAAAGACAAAGATTATTCAACATCGAATATTATCAATTATATAAACTGTTATAAAGAAGATTTAACTAATGATGAAAAAGAAAAAATTATTAATAAAATTTCTGCTATTTCGCTAGATGAATATATGATTCCTCCATATACAGTTCAAACATTTGATGATTGTATTTATGTAATCAATGATGAAAAAGATTGGCAGAGATCGAATGAAGTTTATCAACAAACATCGTTTGGCAAATCTGATATAGAAAAGATTAATCAAGCAGCTGCATTGCTTGAAAAACGTAAAGAATTAATAAAAAAGAAGGAAAAAGGAGATAACAAAAATGGCAACTAAGGAAAAAATTAAGGAAGAAGAAATTGGACTTGATGAAGATGATGAGTCAAAAGAAACTTTAAAAATTCTTCAAGGCATCATCAAAAATTTCGAAAAGAAAAACAATGATTCAAAAATAATTGATCAAGATGATTTTTATGATGAAACTGCAAAATATGATTTAAGCGATGATGATACCGAATTCATTTTTGAACAATTTAAAAAAGATGGTTTTGAATTATCTAATAATGATGATGAAGCTGAAGAAGATTTTGATGAATCAAAAATGGCTGATTTAGATGATCCAATGGATGATGATTTAGATGATATGGATGATGTAAAAATTGATGAAAGCGAAAAAGCTGTTGCAAGTTACGATGCGGATCAATTTAATTACACAGGAGACATTAAAACTAATGATTCAGTCAAGCTTTATTTAAAAGATATTGGTAAAGTCCCTCTTTTAAAACCAGATGAAGAAAAGGAACTTGCTATAAGAATTGCAAACGGCGATCAAAAAGCAAAACAACAACTTATTAGTGCAAACTTACGTTTGGTTGTTTCTATTGCTAAACACTATATCGGAAGAGGTATGCAACTTTTAGATTTAATTAGTGAAGGTAATTTAGGTTTAATGAAAGCTGTCGACAAATTTGATTATACAAAAGGCTTTAAATTCTCTACATATGCTACATGGTGGATTCGTCAAGCTATTACTAGAGCTATTGCAGATCAAGCAAGAACAATTCGTATACCAGTACACATGGTAGAAACAATCAATAAGATTACTAGAGCTCAACGTCAACTTGTCCAAGAAATGGGAAGAGAGCCTACAGCCGAAGAAATTAGTGCAAAACTTGATGGAGCAATGTCCCCTGAAAGAATTAGAGAAATTCAAAGAATTGCATTAGAACCTGTTTCATTAGAATCACCAATAGGTGAAGAAGACGATAGTCATTTAGGTGATTTTGTTGAAGATAAAGATTCAATTTCTCCAACTGATTATGCTTCTAGAGAAATGGTTAAAGAATTGTTAAACAATGTAATGACCGGCTTAAATGAACGTGAAGAACGTGTTTTAAGATTAAGATATGGTATTGATGATAATAAACCTTTAACGCTTGAAGAAGTTGGAAAAGAATTTGGTGTTACAAGAGAAAGAATTCGTCAAATCGAAGCAAAAGCAATTAGAAAACTTAAGAATCCATGCAAACAAAAGAACTTGGATCAAGAATATAGAAATTAAAATGTTAAGCAAAAGACTACAAATAATTGCAAATCTTGTTCCAAACGATTCAAATGTCGCTGATATTGGTTGTGATCATGGTTATCTTTTAATCTATTTAAAGGATAACCATTTTAATGGAAAATTGCTTGGAATTGATAACAAAAAAGGACCTATAGAATCTTTTAAGAAGAATTTAGTAACTAAAAGTTACGAAGACAAAATAGACGTCAAATTATCAAATGGTTTAGTAGATGTTGATTCCACCTTTAATACTATTGTTATAGCTGGTATGGGGTATGATAATATTAAAAAAATCGTTACTGATTCTATTAATAAGTTAGAATACGTCGACACTTTTATTATTGATTCTCACACAAAAGAAGAAGAAGTAAGAAGATTTTTTGTAAGTCTTAATTACTTAATTGAAAATGAAGTTATCATTAATGAAAATGATATTTTTTATGAGATTATTAAATTTAAAAAAGGATTTGCTAAATATTCTGATGATGAATATATGTTTGGTCCAATATTATTAAAAGAAAAATCTGCTATTTTTATAGAAAAATGGGAGCAAAAATATTTAAAAAATATCAATATTATCAATCAAAAAAATATCGAAGATTGCAAAAAAAGAAAATTACAATCTGAAAATGAAAAAATTAGAAAAGTAATTGATAAGTAATTTATTAGTAATTTATTAGTAAAAATTAGGAGGAAGCATATGAAATTTACATCATTCAATCTTAAGCCTGAAGTTGTTGAAGCTTGTTATAAATTAGGCTATTTGAACGCAACACCTGTACAAGACGTAGTAATTCCAAAGGCTTTAAAAAATGAGAATATAGTTGTTCAAAGCGAGACCGGAACTGGTAAAACTCATTCTTTTATAATTCCAATAATTAACAACATTGTTTTCAATAATAAAATTCAAGTTATTATTATTGATCCAACTCGTGAATTAGCTAAACAAACGTACGATTTTATCATTGATTTTAAAAAATTTTTCCCTGAATTGAATTGTAAACTTTTTATAAGTGGAGAAGAACAAACAAGAGATTATGAATCAATTAAAAATGGTTGCCAAATTGTCGTCGCAACTCCTGGTAGATTAAATTTTTTAAAGGAAGCTTTTAACAATAATATTTGTGATATTAAGACTATTGTTTTAGATGAAGCGGACATGCTAATGGATGATGATTTTTTAACTGATATTGATGAAATTATTATAAAATCAGGCAATCCTCAATTAGAAGTTTATAGTGCTACAATAAATAAAAAAGTCGAACATTTCTTAAAAAAATATATTTCTGCTGATTATGTATTAACTGTTAGTCCTAAAAATGCAACTTCAACAACTGTTACACATTATTTAGTAAATACAAGGCACGCAAACATAAAAACATGTGTTAATAAATTCATTAAATTTAAACGTTGTTATCTTTTAATGATATTTACAAATTCTCAAGAGGACACTCGCGATTTATATAAATACCTTTGTGGTCAAAAATATAAATGCGGAATACTTAGTGGAGAGCTTCAAGCTAGAGAAAGAAAATCGATGCTTAGAAGAATTAAGAACGATGAATTCGAAATTATTGTTTGTACAGATATAGCAAGTAGGGGACTTGATATACCAAATGTTACAGATATCTTGTCTACTGATTTACCAAATAATATTGAATATTATTATCATAGAGCTGGTAGATGTGGTCGTAACTATAAAACTGGTAATTCATATATTTTGTATGACACCGATCATTTAAAAAATGTTCAAAGACTTTTAGATTCTGGGCTTGAATTTAAATATCTAAAATTTAGTGAAGATGGTTTAGTTGAAGATAAACCTTTAACTAAAGATCAATTCAAGAGAAAAAAGAAAACAAATGAAAGCTTAGATAAAGATATCAAAAAAGCTATCCATGAAGCAAAAAGTGAAGGTGTAAAACCTGGGTATAAGAGAAAAGTTAGACTTGCTGTTGAAAAAGTAAGGAAAAAACATAAAAGAGATGTTATTAAAAAAGATATTCGTAGGCAAATGACCGAAAGATATAAAGCTGAAGGGAAGAAAAATAAATGAATCAAGAAATTTATTTAGGTTCGCATCTTAGTATGGCTGCGCCTAATTTCTTTGAAGATACAGTAAGACTTGCTTTAGATTATAAAGAAAATACATTCATGTTTTATACTGGCGCTCCACAAAATTCAAAAAGAGTCTCAATAGAAAAATGTAAAATAAATGAAGGCATGGAACTTATTAAGAATTCAAACATTAATTTATCTAAAGTTGTTGTGCATGCGCCATATATAATAAACCTAGCAAATACTAATCCTGAAAAGCACAAATTTAGTGTAGATTTATTAGTTCAAGAGTTAAAAAGAACACATGACTTTGGTTGTGAAATTTTAGTATTACATCCTGGCTCTACTTTAGGCAATGATTATGATTTGGCAATGGATTCGCTAATTTCAGGTTTGGATAAGGCATTAGAAATTGCAAATAACAATGTTAAAATTGCTCTTGAAACAATGGCTGGAAAAGGATACGAAATTGGAAAAACTTTTGAAGAATTAGCAAATATTATTAAAAAGTCAAAATTTAGTAATAAATTAGGAGTTTGTTTTGACACTTGTCACGTTAATGATGCTGGTTATAATTTAAAAGAAATAGATCAATTATTAGAAAAATTTGACAATTTAATTGGTTTAGAAAAAATGTTAGTTATTCACTTGAATGATAGTAAGAATTTAATAGGAACCCATAAAGATAGACATGAAAATATTGGGTTTGGAACGATTGGATTTGATACTTTAATTAGCTATGTTTATCATGAAAAATTAATTTCTATTCCTAAAATCTTAGAAACTCCATATATTAATGGATTTGCACCATACAAAAAAGAAATAAATATGATTAGATCGAAGAAATTTGATAAAAATGTTTTTGTAAACTTATAAGTGATCTATTTCTCCAAATAATTCTTTTAGAACATTATTTTGGTCAACAATTTTAATTTGTTGACCTTTTTTGAATATGATAAAAGTTGAATTTGCTCCAGCAATTCCAATATCAGCATTTTTCCCTTCGCCAATTCCATTAACAATGCATCCCATAACAGCTATCGTGATATATTTTTTATGTTTTATGCAATATTTTAAAATTTCCTTTGCATATTTTTTAACATTACTAACTTTGCAACGACCACATGTTGGACAAGAGATAATTGTTGGGTAATTATCATAAAGATTTAAATCATGAAGTAGCTTTTTACAAGTTTCAATTTCTTTTAAAGGGTTTTGTGTTAAAGAAATTCTTATTGTGTTTCCGATTCCTTCTAATAAAAGTGGAGATAAAGATGATACTGAGCGAATAATTCCAACATCATCAAAACCAGATTCTGTTACACCAATATGTAAAGGATAGTTTGATTTAGTTGAAAAAAGTCTATTGGCTTCAAGTGTTGTTATAG
Organism: Acutalibacteraceae bacterium; assembly: GCA_963655445.1. Classification (GTDB taxonomy): domain Bacteria; phylum Bacillota_I; class Bacilli_A; order RFN20; family CAG-826; genus Onthovivens. Next base: position 8,471 of record CAVKEL010000039.1, read on the forward strand.
GGTTGGAACTTTTTAAACTAATAACAAGTTTATCAAAGTCATGTTTTTCAAAAAAACTAATATATTCCAAAGCCAAATCTACGATATTTTCATATTCTTTTTTGTTTGGATTTTCACTAGTAAATGATCCTGAATTTAC
>CAVKEL010000039.1:8647-10455 GCA_963655445.1 Acutalibacteraceae bacterium
CTATTATTTTTTCTAAATCATTTTTATTTTTTATATTTCCTGGATTGATCCTAATTTTATCAACGCCATTATCCATGCATTTTAAAGCTAATTTATAATCAAAGTGAATATCGGCAACAATAGGAATTTTAATGTATTTTTTAATTGTTTTAATAGCTTCTGCATCTTCGTTATCAAGAACGCTTACACGCATTAAATTTGCACCATTTTCTTCACATTTTTTAATTTGCTTTATTACATTCTTTAAATCGCTAGTTTTAAAAGTAGACATGGATTGTATGAGCACTTTATTGTTTCCACCGAACGAAAGGTTTTTGTTTTTAACTATTTTTGTTTGATCTCTTTTATACATACTACGAATTATATATTAATAGTCTATTATTTTATAGATTTTTTGCTCGTTTTATGATATATTCATAGGGCGAATAAAAGAAAGGAAGTTTTTATTATGGCAAGAGATAGTTTTTTATTAGAATGTACAGTTTGCGGTGAAGAGAATTACCTTGACAGCAAAAACAAGAAAAATAATCCAGATAGAGTTGAGAAGAAGAAGTATTGTCCACGTTGCAAGAAAATGACCGTCCACAAAGAAAAGAAGTAAAAATTAGATGGTTAAGACAACTTTTAGATACGATAATGACACTAACGAATTTAGTGCAAATACATATATTGTTGGAGAACCTGGAAAAAATTTTGTTGTAATTGATTTGGGTTCAACTTCAGATCATGTGCTTAAGTATGTAAAAGAAAATTTTAAAAGTTGCAGTGGTATTTTACTCACTCATGGTCATTGGGATCATATGAGAGGAATACCAAAATTCTTAGATGCATATCCTAATACAACAATATTCATTGATGAACTTGATAGTGAATGTTTAATTGATAATAGATTAAATTGTTCAAGATTGATGAGAGAAGATGGAATTATAAATGTTGAGCCTTATCGAGTAGAAGATGAGGATGAAATAAATTTTGGAGATGATTTAATTTTTAAAGTTATTGAAACTCCTTTTCATACATTAGGCAGTGTTTGTTATTTGTGCAAAAAAGAAAATGCATTATTTACCGGTGATACTTTATTTAAAGGTGACATAGGTCGTAGTGATTTACCTCATAGTGCAAAAAGAATGCAAGAAGCATCTTTAGAAAAAATTAAAAAGCTCGATCCAGAATTGAAAATATATCCAGGGCATGGAGATGAAACAACTTTGAAAAAAGAGCTTAAAGAAAACAAATATTTATAAAGGAGAGGAAAATGAACGTTACTGAATTAAGACCAGGAAATTATTTCATTGATGACAATAAGTTATTATTAGTAATTGATATTTTACTTAATAAGACTGCAATGAGAAAAATGGTTGCTAAACTTAAAGTTAAAGATGTCAGAACTGGTGCTATTACTGATATGTCAGCAAATAGTGGATATCAAGTTGAAACTGTTAGACTAGATAAGAAAAAGATGAGTTATTTGTATGATGATGGAAACTTTTTAGTTTTCATGGATCAAGAATCTTATGAACAAGTTAATATCGAAAAGAAAAGACTTGAATGGGAAATGCATTTCTTAAAACCAAATCAAGAAATTGAAGTCGTTTCATACGAAGATGAAATTTTAGGTATTAATTTACCTGCAAAAGTTGAATTACAAATTACACATTGCGAACCAGCTGTAAGAGGCGATACAGTTAATAAAGCAACAAAAGATGCAACTGTTGAAACTGGTTGGAAAATTAGAGTCCCATTATTTATTGAAGAAGGCGAAACTGTCTTAGTAAGAACCGATAATGGTGAATATGATGGTAGAGCTT
>CAVKEL010000040.1:0-5545 GCA_963655445.1 Acutalibacteraceae bacterium
GTATTAAAAGATAATATATAAGTTATTAACAGGGAGGTTACTTAACCATGAAAAATTTGTCAATATTTATTGATTCTACAGGAGATTTAGATATCGAGCTTCGTAAAAAATACGATATTGATTATTGTGAAATGGCTCTTACATTTAAAGGAAAAGAAATTGTTGCTTCTTTAGATTGGGATCAAGGATATGACCCACATAGTTTTTATGATGTCATGCGTTCTGGAGATAAAATCTTCACTTCACAAGTTACAAGAACAGAATTTGAAAAGAAATTTGGAGCTGCTTTAGAAAAAGGCAACGACATTTTATATATTGCTTGTTCATCTGCACTTTCCAAATCTGTCGATATGGGGAAAACAGTTGCAGAAGAATTAATGAAAAAATATAAAGGCAGCAAAATTGTTGTCATTGATTCATTAATATGTGGATATGCACAAGGTGATATGGCAATTAGATCAAGAGAAATGTATAAAGAAGGAAAGAGTTTAGAAGAAATAGTTGCTTGGATTGAAGAAAACAAACTTCGTTACAATCAATGGGCTGCAGTTGATAATTTAAATTATTTAAAACGTGCTGGTCGTGTTAAAGCATCAAGCGCTTTCTTTGGAAATTTATTTGGCGTTAAACCAATCGTTATTTCTGATGTAAATGGAATTAACTATGCAGTTGAAAAAGTAAAAGGAAGAAAACAATCTTTAATTAAAATTGTTGAAGAAGCAATTAGAACAGCTGATGATATTGAAAATCAAACAATATATATTGCCCATTCAGATGATCTTGAAGGCGCTGAGTTTTGCAAAACAGAACTTTTAAAAAGAGTAAAACCAAAAGCTGTTCATATAGGAATTTTAGGACCTATTATTGGTGGTTCAACTGGTCCTGGAACTATTGCTGTTTATTCATTCGGTGAAAAAGTTACCGCAGTAGGTAAATAAAATGAAAATCATCGACGGAAAAACTTATGAGGCGATGGTTCTCAATGGTTTTAATGATTTAAAAAATCACTATGAAACTGTAAATGAATTAAATGTTTTCCCTGTTCCTGATGGAGATACTGGAACAAATATATGTGCTACATTAGATGGTGGCGTTAAAGCTATGAAAAAGGCTAACAAAACTAGTCTTGATAATGTCGCTACTAAATGTTCTGAAGGTATGCTTTTAGGGGCAAGAGGAAATTCTGGAGTTATCACTTCCCAATTTTTTGCTGGGATTAGTGATGCATTAAAAGGTCTTAAAAAAGCAGATGTTAAACAATTCGCTTCCGCTTTAAAAAACGGAACGAGAGTTGCGTATAAATCTGTTCCTAACCCTGTTGAAGGCACAATCTTAACAGTTGCAAGAGAAGGAACGGATTATGTTAATGAGCATATAAACGAAATCTTAGATTTTGAAACATTATTTAAAATTTTATTGGAACAAATGAAGATTTCACTTGATAAAACTCCAGATTTACTTCCAGTCTTAAAAGAAGCTGGAGTTATCGATTCAGGCGGCGCTGGTTTACTTTATATCATCGAAGGTATGAGCAAGAAAATAATGGGCGAAGATATTGCTGAAACTATTTTTAATGGCCCAACCACTAATGTTGATATTGGAGATACTGAAGTTTTTAACGAAAATTCAAAACTCGATTATGGATATTGTACTGAATTTATTCTTCAACTTTTAAAGGAAAAAGAAGATCCCGAAAAAGTTGACCTTCAATCTTTTATTGATTACTTCTCAACAATAGGAGATTCAATTGTTGCAATAAAACAAAATACAATTATAAAAATTCATGTGCATACAAAAGAACCTTGGAAAGTTATTAAATTTGCTCAACAATATGGAGAATTTATAACCTTCAAAATGGAAAATATGACGATTCAACACAATGAAAAGTTATTAAAAGAAATGCCTATCCATGGAAAAGGTGTAAAAGTTTCTGATGACATTAAACCAGAACCATTAAAACACTCTAAAGTTCAAATGATTTCCGTTTCTCCTTCAGTTGAAATTGGAAAAATATTCAAAGAAATGGGCGTAAATGGAATTATTGCTGGCGGTCAAACAATGAATCCTTCAGCTCAAGACTTTTTAAATATGTTTGATTATGTAAATGCTGATGAAATTATTGTCTTTCCAAATAATGGCAATGTCATAATGACAGCAGAACAAGCTGCAAAAATGTATACAAAATCAAATATTCATGTTCTTCATTCAAAATCGGTTGTTCAAGCGTATTCTGCAATGAAAATGGCTGACTTTGATAATTCAATTGATGAAAATATAAAAATTATGGAAGAACAAATGAATTCCGTTGTTTCTTTAGAAATTTCTAAATCTATTAGAGATTCTAAAAATAATGGTATTGTAATTAAAAAGAATGATTTCATTGGCATTATGAATGGTCAAATCGTTTCTCATGATAAGGCAATTATTCCAGCTACTAGAAAAATGATGAAGCTTGTTCCAAATATGGATGATAAAGCAATTATTACCGTTTTCTATGGGAAAAATGTAACAGAAAAAATGAAAGCAGATTTGAAAAAAGCTCTTGAAAAAGATTATCCAATGATGGATATACTTGAAGTAGATGGTGGGCAACCTGTTTACCATTTCGTTATTGCTATTGAATAAAGCGACTTGAAGTCGCTTTATTCTTTTATAAATTACTAATTTAACACTAGTTTTATAAAAACCATATACGGTTTTTTAATAGTCATAGATGATTTTTGTTCGATTAAATGTAGTCTTTTTGCTTTACAAAAATTGTTCTTAGAGAACATAAAAACGATCTTTTAAACTTAATCTATGTTTTTTAATATTTTTTATTATAAAATTAATTCATAATGCAAAGGAAATATAATATGAAAAAGGAAAAAGATATTGTTGGTTTAGGAGAAATGATGCTTCGTTTAACTGCACCAAGAGGAAGACTTATTCCTGATGCTGGAGAATTTCAAGCAAGTTATGGAGGCGGAGAAGCTAACGTTCTTATTTCATTATCCCATTTGAAACATAAATGCGTTTATTTATCAAGGCTTCCTATAGATGACTTAGGAAATGCTTGTAAAAAGAAATTATTAGCTCATGAAGTTGATTGCTCTAATATCATTTATGATCATCACAGTTTTGGTATGTATTTTGTCGATATCGCTGAAGGAAGTCGAAGTTCAAATACGTTATATAATCGTAAACATAGTAGTGCTTCTCATATGAAACCTACTGATTTTGATTTCGATAAAATATTCGCCAATGCTGATGTCTTCTATTTAACTGGCATTACACTTGCTATATCAAAAGAAGCTAGAGAAACCGCTTTATTAGCCCTTAAAAAAGCTAGAGAACATCATGTAAAAGTCATATTTGATTTTAATTATCGTTCTAGATTATTATCTCTTGATGATGCTAAAAAGATATATCCATTAGTTATTGATTATTGTGATGTAGTTTTTGCTTCACCATTTGATTTTAAAACTTTACTAAATTTTGAGCCTGAAGAAAATGATGATGACAAATTATTCTTTGATGCTATGAAACATTATAATCTTGATAGAGTCTACACAAAACATAGAAAAATCATTGCCAGCAATGAGCACATTTTAAATGGTATTGCCTACACAAAAGATGGTAAATATGAAAGTGGCGAAATGAATTGCTTAATTTATGATCGTATTGGAGCAGGAGATGCATATGCGGCTGGTGTCATCCACGGTTATTTAAAGAGTTATGGTGAAGAAAAAACTTTATGCCTTGGTATTGCAAACGCTATTCTTAAACAATCATTATTTGGCGATTATGCTAAATTTAATGAATCCACATTACTTGATTTTATTGCAAGTAAAGGAAAAGGCGAAATAAAAAGATAAGCTTAAACGACTCACTTGAGCCGTTTTTTTATGCTGCAACTATGATTTTATTTTTAAATATTTCTTTTAAAGCTATTCAAGAGCGAAATATGGTAAAGTATTAATTAAGAAAAGGAGAGGATTATGGATTACGTTATTGAAACACAAAATCTTGTTAAACAATATAAAACAAAACGTGCCGTAGACAATATTTCAATCCACGTTAAAAAAGGCGATATATATGGCCTTATTGGTAAGAATGGTGCTGGTAAAACGACATTGATGAAACTTATCTTAGGACTTGCAAAGCCAACGAGTGGAAAAATATTCCTATATGGAAACGAAGATTTAAATAAATCTAGACTTAAGATTGGTTCTTTAATTGAAGAACCAGGCCTTTATAAAAATTGCACTGCATATGAAAATATGTTACGTTTTGCAACTTTATACGGGACAAAAAAAGAAGAAATAAAAGAACTACTTGAACTGGTAAATTTATCCAATACAGGTTCAAAAAAGGTTGGTCAGTTTTCTTTAGGTATGAGACAAAGACTAGGCATAGCTATAGCGTTACTTGGAAATCCTGAAATTTTAATTCTTGATGAACCAATTAATGGCCTAGATCCTGCAGGAATTAAAGAGATTCGTGATATTATTATTGAACTAAATCACAAGGGTGTAACTTTTCTAATTTCATCACATTTACTTGATGAACTTGCAAAAATAGTTACAAACTATGGAATTATTTCAGAAGGAGCTTTGATTGAAGAAGTTTCAGCAAAAGAACTTAATGAACGTTGCCGTCAATTTGTAAGAATTCAAACCAATAATAATGAATTGGCAATTGAATTATTAAAAAAAGAAATGTCAGATATATCTCTTGAATTAAAAACAGATGGTATTTATTTACTAAATCACTTAAACGAAAGTGCAAAAGTAAATAAATTCCTTATTGAGAAAAACATTGATGTTTCAGAAATTACTCTTCAAGAAAGTAATTTTGAAGATTATTTTATCGAGAGGTTAGGAAGATGAGAAACTTATTAAAATTTGAATTTCATAAACTTTTTAAGGCAAAAAGTTTTTACATTTGTACCGTTATTGTATTCTTAATGTCTTTTTTAACTGTTTTATTAAATAAACTAGTTTTGAGTTCAACTGAAATGGCTAACTTAATGCCTGATGCAATGCAAACAATGCTTTCGGCAGTTTCTTCGTCTAATTTCACGATGATTTCTGGTGTTTTCATTGCAATATTTGCTTGTTATGATTATGAACAACAAACAATTAAGAATATTTATTCACATGGTTTTTCAAGAAATAAAGTTTATTTCGCTAAATTTATAACCTGTTCTGTAGCAACAATCATTATGTTTGCTTTAACATTAGCATTTAACTATTTAATAGGATTAATAATGCTAAATGGCGCAACGAAAGATGGAAATTATCTTGGACTAATTTTAGGTCAAATAATTTACGTTATCACTTATGGTGCTTTTGTTTTTGCTATTAGTCTTATTATTAAGAAAATTGGTATTTCCATTGCATTTGCAATCCTTGGACCATCATTAATTACATTATTGATTACTTTGATAGATTCTCTATTAAAATTAAAAGATTTTAAAATATCGTCATATTGGCTTGGTAAGTTTGTTGAAGATTTGACTGCTTTAACTACAACTACAAATAGACTTTGGACAGTTATAGGT
>CAVKEL010000040.1:5555-12787 GCA_963655445.1 Acutalibacteraceae bacterium
GTTATAGGTCTTACCTTAGTTTATGCCTTAATCTTTATTCTCGGTGGTTATTTCATTAATAGAAAACAAGAAAACTAAAAAATAGAATAGATAATTAGTAAAGAGTGCCATTAATTTGGCGCTTTTTATTATTTTTTGCGAAAAAAAGACATCAACGATAAACATTGATGTCAGATTTTTTTATTTTGGCGGAGAAAGAGGGGATTGAACCCTCGCGCCGGTTGCCCGACCTAACAGTTTAGCAAACTGTCCCCTTCACCACTTGGGTATTTCTCCAGTCGCCTTAATAATATACCATAAAGCAAATTTTATTGCCAAAACTTTTTAACACTTGAAGCAATAATAGTTGCATTAATCTAATGATACTCACTCGTGACTAATTTAAAATCACGAGTGAATTAAATACTAAATCTTTTGTCCTTAGTAAGCTTTTGCGAATAAAACAACGTATTTCGCTGGTTTTCCACAACAAGCGCATTTATCATCAAATGGAATTTGTTCAAAAGGAATACATCTAGCAGTAGCAGTTGTTAATTCCTTTATTTTGTTTTCACAATCAACATCACCACACCACATCATTTTTGCATATCCTGATTTATCCACTACTTTTTTAAGTTCTTCAACTGAATGTACTTCAGTCACATTATCAAGTAAATTTTGTAAGGCTTTTTTATACATTGTTGCATGAATATCGTTAAACTCTTTCAATACATCGTTTTTGAGATCTTTAAAATCAACAACTTTCTTAACTCTATCAACTCTTCTAACAAGCATTGCATGATTATTTTCTATATCTTTTGGGCCAATTTCAATTCTGATAGGAACACCTTTAACTTCATAATTTGCAAATTTCCAGCCAGGTGTATGATCCGAGTCATCTAATTTAACTCTAATTCCGGCCTCTTCAAGTTCTTTTGCAACTTCTCTGCATTTAGCAAGAACACCTTCTTTTGCCATTTGGATAGGTACAATTGCAACTTGAATAGGAGCTACAAATGGAGGTAAAACCAAACCGTTATCATCTCCATGAACCATGATAATTGCCCCAACAAGTCTTGTTGATGCACCAAAACTTGTTTGATATGGAGTTTTTAATTGCCCATCTTTATCTAAAAATTGTATTCCAAATGCTCTTGCAAAATCTTGACCAAAATAATGTGTAGTCCCACTTTGCAAAGCTTTTCCATCATGCATTAAAGCTTCGATTGAATATGTTTCTTTTGCCCCAGCAAATTTTTCTTTATCAGTTTTTCTTCCTTTCACAAATGGAATAGCCAATAAATCTCTACCAGTTCTATCATATACATCTAGCATTTTAAGAGCCATTTCTCTTGCTTCAGCTTCTGTAGCATGCATTGTGTGACCTTCTTGCCATAAAAATTCACTACCTCTTAAAAATGGTCTAGTTGTTTTCTCCCATCTAACAACAGAGCACCATTGATTGTACATCTTTGGAAGATCTCTATAAGATTGAATTATATTCTTAAAATGATTACAGAATAAAACTTCACTAGTTGGTCTAACAATTAATGGATCATCTAATTTATTTCCCCCAGCTTCAGTACAAACTAAAGTTTCTGGAGCAAATCCTTGAATATGGTCTTTTTCTTTTTGAAATTGCGATGCTGCAATAACCATTGGTAAATATACATTTTGAACGCCGTTTTTCTTAAACTCTTTATCTATAAAATGTTGGATTTCTTCCCAAATTGCATAACCATAAGGTCTATAAATAATGAAGCCTTTAACATCACTATAATCCATTAATTCTGCTTTTTTGCAAACATCTGTATACCATTGAGCAAAATCAACATCACGTGGTGTAATATCTTTATTTTTAATTTCTTGCTTTTCCATAATTTTATTTCTCCTTTATTTAACCATTGTAATTAATTTCTTTTGAACTTTTTGATTAAGTGGCAAAATCATTAAATCTTTTTTAGAAATAGAATCATTTGTAAAATCTTTAATACCTGTTTTACTTAAAAGTTCCATTGATTGGAAAGATTTTGCATTCACTGCAACAACCGGTACGCCGGTTTTATATATTTTGTCATATAATTCTTTAAACTTAATAAATCCTCTTGATTCTTGCTTAACATTTATATCAAGCATAGGATCAATAAAACAATAATCAAACATGCTATAAGTTTTAGCTTTTAAAACGTAATCACCAGTTTTTGTAAATACTGCTAAATCAAAACCGCTTCTCCTAATTTCTGATAATTTAATTTGAAGTGTATTATTTTCTTCTTCATCAATTAAATCTATCGAAGGTAAACAGAAAATTATATTCGCTTTATCACCATCTTGGATACTTTTAATAACATCAATTGCCTCGTCTATAAATTCAAATGGTAGGTCCATCACCAATTTAAAACTAGGACTTGGACTTTGAGATAAAAATGTTGGGATAATATTTTTTAAAATAATTGAAAGCAATTGTTCAGTTAAATTAAACGTTTTAGCACAATTAAAAATTTCTTCCTTGCTAGTAAGTATTGTTGAATTAAAATCAACATAACTCATATAAGCAAAAACCGAAGCTCTGCTATTTGTAATATGAACTATTGGAGCATATGAAACTGTAAAATCTTTTTCTTTAATAATTTTTTTAAGTTCTGTTTTGTATGCAGATTCTAAAATAGATATTTCGTTTTTGCCTTTACTATAAATACTAACTTGACGATTAATTTCCCCTGTCGATTTAAATAAATCTGATAAAAGTAAATACGCACTATCATAATTAATTGGCAAATCTGCAACTTGAGAACTACAAACTTTAAAATCATAAATTTCAGATAAACCACGTATACTCATATATTTTTGTATAATATTACAAATTTCATAAGAATGTCTGGATAACTGGTAATCATTAAAAGTTCTTAAATCAAGGATGGAAAATTCTAAAGGATCATTCGAACCAAAGAAAAAAGAAACATTATTAGTAGTTTTTGAATATAAAGCATCTATAACATTTCTTTTAATTAAGAATTCATTATAAAAGCTGATGTTATTGGGCTTTACAAATAAGCGAACAACAGTCATTATGCCCTTTGCAAATCTTCCTTCATCATACATTTTTTTAATTTCGCTAACTTCATAAAAATCATGCTTACTATTTCTTTTTGCGGCCCTGTGATCAACAGGTGTATGAATCAATCTAGAAGAACTTAAATATAAACAATTCTTTTCTTTATCAACGCAATTACATCTTAATAATGCACGATAAGTAAGTTTCTTTTTATTAATTGTTAATATTATATTCGTAACTAAAACAGCATCTTTTGACAATGGATCAAATTCTAAATTTAATAATGCATTAATAAAGGTCTTAACATCATTTTGGTCAGCATCTGGAAAGAAATTTAAAAAATCTGCAAACGAAATTGTAGTAATTTGTCTTAAATTGTTAAAATCAAAATAATCAACAGTTGGACTTGATTCTTTGTAATTAATAACGTAAATTCTTTCGTTTTTAAACATTGCAATTTTTTTAAGTTCCTTTTTTTTAGTTTGTTGAGGAATAGTTACGAAAACTATAAGAAAAAGAATTCCTATTAATAAAAAGGAAATTAGAACTATTAATATGGCCATACCAACGTTATTGCCCACCAAATTAGAGCTTTCATCCATAGAATCAATCAATAATTTAAGTATATTCATACTTAAATATATTAAACTTTTTTGTGCTATTAATAAAGTTATTATATTTATCGAACAATTCTTTTATAATATTAAGGCTGGAGAAATACCCAAGCGGCTGAAGGGGTCGGTTTCGAAAACCGATAGAGGTGAATAGCCTGCGGGGGTTCAAATCCCCCTTTCTCCGCCATTAAATTTATAGGTTCTTTATGGAAAAAATTAGAAAAGCAACAAGTAATGATATAACTCAAATAGATAAACTTCTTTATGAAGTTCAAAAAGTTCATAGCGATTCAAGACCGGATTTATTTCGTTCTGGTGCTAAAAAATACACCGATGAACAATTAAAAACCATATTTGAAAATGAACTAACTCCAGTATTTGTTTATGAAATAGATGGACAAATTCTCGGTTATGTTTTTTGTGTTTTTCAAAAAATTTTAAATAGTGGTACATTAACCGATATTAAGACTTTATATATTGATGATCTTTGTGTAGATGAATGTTCAAGAGGTCATCATATAGGAACAAAGTTATATAATTATGTAATAGAATTTGCAAAAGAAAACAATTGTTATAACGTTACATTAAATGTTTGGGCAAATAATAAAAATGCTATTGAATTTTATAAATCAATTGGATTAAGCATTCAAAAAATTGGAATGGAAAAAATATTAAAATAAAGTATTAAAAATTCACTCTCACGAGTGATTTTTTATCGATTGCATCATTTAATTTTCTTTCTATAGAATTTTCCATAAACATTGTCTAATGGAATTACATCAACAAATGCTTTTGGATCTTCTTTTTTGCAAACTTGCCTAATTAAAGGGATTTCTTTCTTTCTAACAGCTATCAAAATAATATACTTACCTTCTAAGCTATATCCACCATAACCATTTAAAATTGTGCAACTATGAGGTAAAGCAGCAATTAAACTATTTGGAAGTGTTCTTTCGGTCGTAATAATTTGACATTGAACCTTTAAATTAGCGGTATTAATTTTATCTGTTGTATGAGAATTGATATAAGCATAAATACAAGTGTAAATAAATACAGCAAAAGCAATAGGAATCGAAACTCCATTATCATTGAATATAGGATTCAAAGGGATAACACTTAATATTGTAAAAAGCGTTACAACAACAAGATTTATCATCAAACCATATTTACCAACTAATAGAGATTTCTTTTCGCTTATATAATAACTAATAACATCGGCGCCACCTGGACAAGTTTCAATAGTGAAAGCTAAACCCGTACTAATCCCAGTGCAAATTCCAGCAAACAAAACTCTAGCAAGTGGTTGATTAATAAAAATTGCAGAAATTTGATTGACAAAGAAATTTGGATCATTACTTTTAAGTAAAATACCAAACATAGAGGCAAAAGCAATGTTTACAGCAGTAAATATGCAAAATCTCTTACCGATTTTGCACCATGCTAAAATTAAAAGCGGAATATTAACTATAAAATACATCAACCAATAAACAATATTTGCATAATTCTCGTTCGCTAAAAATTCAATATTGCAAATTTTTAATAATCTTAATAAAGATTGCGATAAACCAGAGGCACCACAACTTGCAAGTTGATGAATTACAACCCCATCAGTATTAGCTATTGCACTAAAATTTGGATTTGTAAATGTATTAAATCCAAATGCAAAAACAAATGAACTAATCGCAGTTATTAAAGTTACCTTAATTAATTCTAATACCTCTTTTTGAATAGGATGATCGAACAAATAGTTACCGATCAATTGCTTTGTTCTTTTAGTGAAATACATAAGTGTAAAATACTATACAACTTTAATTCGTTTATTTCTACCAATAAACCAAAAAAGGTTTATACTATTGCTAGACTTTAAATGTAATTTAAAGTTGAAGAAACTATACTAAAATGGTATATTTTTAAAGCATGTTATTTGTTGGAGGACGTTGAATGAATATTCTTAAAAAAATTGCTACTCCTTTTGTAGCTATATGGAGATGGATAAAAGAAACAGCATGGGTTCAACCATTGTTAATTGTTGGAGTTATATTTGGTGTTATTTTTTCTATTCCATCAATCACAAATGCAATTAAAAGTGCAACATCAAGTAGCGATGATGGACTTGATTATTATGAAGAAATAAATTTAAGTTTGGATGATGCTTATTTAGGTACATCCCAAGTTGATGAATTCTTTATCAGTTATGCAGCTGCTCAAGGTTATAAAAACGGCAACTCAAAATACACAAAAGCCGATTTAGATAATTTCAAAAATAAATATGGAGAAAAGTTTTTCTTAGTATTTGCTCAAAGTGATTGCACATATTGTGAAAATATTAGTGATGCACTTGTTCAATTTAGAGATTATTTTGATTCAACCTATAAATTAGGAGATTCATCAGAAAAATATAGTGCTTACTCAATTATTTGTGATCAAGATATGGGCGATGCAGCTGATCACTATACTGAAACAAAAGCTTTCGAATATATTCTTAACGATCACTCTACTATGTTTGAAGATATGATTAAATTTGGAACAACAAATACTTATTACAACAATCTTAGTTCTTCAGACAAATCAACTTTAAAAGGTTATATAGAAAACTTCTTAAAAACTGTTAGTGATGTTCATGTTCCATGTGTTATCTTATTTGACTTAACTGACAATGTATCAAATAATGGTGCTGATTGGAATTATATTGCAAATACTGTTTTCTTTGAAATTCCAAGTGCATATGATACAAACGAAGTTACAAGAGCTAATTTCCTTGCTCAAGCATGGTATGGATTAAACGATTTCAAGATTAAAAAGTAGTTATTAAAAAGCTCCGGCAGAAACCGGAGCTTTTTATTTGCTTTCTTTAATTATTTCTTGGTTTACTATAAATATCTAAAACAATTTTAGGGACAAGTTCGCTGATATCTACTCCATTATCATACATTTCATTTATTGTTGAAGAAGAAATGAACGATGTTTTCTTATGAGCAAGAAAGAACACAATTTCAATGTTTGGATCGATAAATTCATTTGCAGAAGCAAGTTGCCACTCATATTCAAAATCACCAGCAACTCTTAAACCTCTAATCAAAGCACTGGCCCCAATTTTCTTTGCATAATTAACTGTTAAACCATCGTCGCTATCTACTTCTACATTTTTAATATCTTTAGTAGCTTCTTTAATCATCAAAATTCTATTTTCAAGTGAATTTCTATATTTTTTATTAGGATTTTTAGCAACTAAAACAATAACTTTGTCAAATATCTTGGTAGCACGCTTAATAATGTCAATATGACCTATTGTAATTGGATCAAAACTTCCTGGATAAACTGCAATTTTCATCAATTCTCTCTCCTTTTTAAAATATGCATATATGTTTTGCCATATTTAAGTAATTTAATTTTATACATTGGGAACTCATCATCTTTTAAAATTGTGTCTGATTCAATAATGAACCATGTATTTTGTGAAGCAACTTTTTTAATAATAATATTTTCTAAATATTCGTTTGTAATCTTAAATTTATATGGAGGATCTAAAAAAACTATATCAAATCCCGCTCCTTTTTTGGAAAGTTCATTTATGCACTCAAGGT
>CAVKEL010000040.1:12797-17342 GCA_963655445.1 Acutalibacteraceae bacterium
ACTCAAGGTCGTTCATGCATGAAACTTCAATATCACTTATGCCTAACCCCATTAAATTACGCATAATTGTTCTTTTAACTTCTCGGTCCTTATCGTTTAAATAGACAGGATTTGCTCCTCTAGAAAATGCCTCAATTCCAACAGAACCACTTCCTGCAAATAAATCTAAAAATGATTTATTTTTAATATCGCCTAAGGAATTAAATAATCCTTCTTTGGCTATATCTTTTGTGCACCTTGTTGTTTCTAATGAAGGTTGATTAATTAATCTATGTTTATATATTCCACCAATAATTCTAATCACGTTTTTTCTCCATTTTATAAAAGCCAAATAACTCTAAGTTAATATCCTTATATATATTTGATAATTTAGCAAAAGCTTCATTATATTCTTTAACTAATTTATTATTATTCAAATTATAAATAGCTTTTGCCATATTTTTTTCTTCATTTATTACTTCAATACTATTTTTAGGATAATGTTTTAAACTATCTTCATAATTTAAAATTGCCATATCTTTTTTATAAGATAAAATCTTCACTTCATTTGATTCTTCCATTATTTTATTTTTTAACATTACATCATTATATTCTATGGAATTCAATATATCTTTTTTTAATTCAACTAGGTCGTTAAATAACTTTTCATTCATGGCATTTATTGTAGCATATTTCACAAATTAATTTAAAAAATGATATAATATTTCGGTTATGAAAATATTCAATATTGTAAAAGACAACAAAAAAAGTATTAGAGAACGTTCAGTTCCTGTTAAAGAACCTATAAGCGATGAAATGAAAATCTTATTAAAAGATATGGTTGAATATCTAAAGTTATCACAAGATCCTGACTGGAGCGAGAAAAATAATGTCCGACCAGGAGTTGGTTTAAGTGCACCTCAAATTGGCATTAATGAAGAATTTTTAGCAATTTATTTCCTAGATGAAAACGATAAAGTCCATCAATATGCCTTCATTAATCCTAAAATATTAAGCGAATCAGTTAAGTTATGCGCTTTAGAAGGAGGAGAAGGATGTTTATCAGTTGATAAAGAGCACCCTGGTCTTGTTCATAGAGCATATAAAATAACTTTTGAAGCATTTAATGTATTAACAAATAAAGTTGAAAAACATACATTCACTGGTTATGAGGCAATTGTATTCCAACATGAATATGACCATTTAAAAGGGGTCCTTTTCTATGATCATATCAATAAAAAGGACCCATTACAAAAAATGCCTGGAGCAATTTATATTAAATAAATTTTGTAACTAATGTTTATAAGCTAATTTTGAAACTTCTTCATTATTAGCTTTTTTTGTTTCTAGAGTAAGTTTACTAAGTTTTTCACCAAATTTTATTGCTTCCTTTAAACTTTTACCCATCATTAATTTATCAATAATTCCAGCAAACATAGCATCGCCACAACCTGTAGTGTTTCCAACTATATCTTCAACAGCATCAACCTTCAAGAAATGAACCTGATCATTTTCGCCATAATAAATGTCATCTTTCCCTTGAGTTATAACGCACTTTTTAACACCGGTTTTTAGAATCTTTAAAGTCAATTCAGCAGCGTTTTCATTAGAACTCAACAATGATTTAGCTTCATTAATATTACACTTCAATAAGTAAATTTTATCTAAGTAAGGAAGATATCTTATAACTTTATTAGCACTAATCGACTCGCAAAAAAACTTTTTATCGGCATATTCATTAAAAATGTATTTAAGACTTTCTTTTGAAAGATTAGAGTCAAGTATGATACTATCAAATTCATCAATGGTTTTTTCGTGACTACATATAAATTCTGGCGAAACATCTTCAATAATTCTCATATCATTTAAACCAACAAACATATCATGATCACAATCATTAACACATAAATAACTTGAAGTTGGTTTATCAGTTTTAGGCATTATTAAATCAACACCTAAATTAACCATATATTCTTTTAATTCTTCGCCAATAATATCATTACCAATTGCGGTCATGAAAATACATTTGTTTCCAAGTCTTGTAAGATTTTCAACAACATTACGCATAACTCCACCATAAGAAATTTCCATTTCTCCAATGTTGCTACTATGCATTAATAATTTATATTTTGATGTTGCAATATAATCGACATTAGTTCCGCCGATTAAAAAAATTGAATGATTCATATATTACTTCTTATAATACTCTTTTGCTATTAAACTACCAACTAATGCATTATTTAAGACAAGTTTAATATTTGCATCTAAACTTTGCCCTTTAGTTAATTCAACAATCTTTCCAAGCAAATAAGGTGTCTCATCTTTTCCTTTAATTCCAAGTTTATCCATTTCTGCAATTGCATTATCAATTACTCCATTAATAAACTTTGGATCCATTGAATATTCTTCGGGAATTGGATTACAAACTAAAACTCCACCTTCAAGCCCATTGTCCCATTTTCCTTTACAAATTTCAGCAACAATATCTGGACTCTTAGCATTGAAATCAACTTTACAATCGCTTTCTCTTGTAAAGAATGCAGGTAATGTATCTACACCATAACCAATAACCGGAACTCCTTTTGTTTCAAGAATTTCCATTGTTTTTGGCAAATCTAAAATTGCTTTAGGGCCAGCACAAATAACACAAACTGATGTTCTTCCAAGTTCTTCTAAATCGCTAGAGATATCAAAAGTTTTTTCTGCACCTCTTTGAACTCCACCAATTCCACCAGTAACAAAAAATTTAATGCCTGCTTGTTTAGCTAAAAGCATGGTTGTTGTAACAGTTGTTCCACCCCATCCTTTTGTAGCATAGACAATTGGCAAATCTCTTCTACTGGTTTTTCTAACATCCTTATGTTGTGCTAATTCGTCAATCTCTTCAGGACTTAAACCAATAATTGCTTCTCCATTAATTAAACCAATTGTTGCAGGAATACAACCATTATCACGAATGACTTTTTCAACAGTTAATGCACATTCTACATTTTTTGGATATGGCATTCCATGAGTAATAATAGTTGATTCAAGAGCAATAACAGGCTTATTCTCTTTCAAAGCCTCCTGCACTTCTTTTGAAATTTTCATTTATTTAATCCTCCTAGATTAGTTGTAACCAATCGTTAATTTCTGCAAAATCATCGATCCAAATTGTTACCAAATCATATGTAAAGAAATAATTAGTAACATCTCTATAGACCTTAGAATTATAATCCTTTTCTTTCTTCATGAAAATAAAATTAAACTTTAAATAATTCGTAGCGAGCTCAAGAAGCCTTTTCATATTTGGGTCTGTAAGACTTATTCCAACAAATATACAGCAATTAAATGTGAAATCATGGAGTTGCTTTTCAATATTCCATGTATATGGATTGTTATAAAGATAAAAATATTCAGACTCATTGAATATAATCGAATTTAAATATTTTTCTTGTCTTGTTTTTTCGTATGGCAATAAACCATGGACATGATAAATATTTATATTTGCAAATTTTGAAATAAAGGAAGTGTTATCGTAGACAGTATTATAACTTACATCTCTCTTCCTTAATAAGTACTCTAAATTTGTATCGTAATTATAAGTAATAACATCTATTCTTTCGTTTTTTCTTACCAAAAAATCAACTATTTTATATAAAGTAGAATCAGGATCATTAAAGGATTTTGCTTCTTTAAATAAGTACAATTCTTTATTTAAAGAGTCATAAACATCAAAACCATTAGTTTTGATAAGTTTGCTAGATACAAATAATTCATCACCGACATAATGTTTTACTTGCGAAACTAGTAAATCATCGCCTTTATAAAAATCAAGGTTCAAAGCTTCGACTAAATGTTGCCAATCTTTAGCGCCATAGTCCATATTAATTCCAGCGCCTAAAACCATATCTATAGGGAGTTGAGTCGTATAAAGTCTAAGTAAAAACAAAATAAAAGAGCTAGCACTATCATTAACATTATTTTTACTGGTATCATTACTCAAATTAAAAAGTAATTCTTCTTTAAAAACAGATTTTGAATTTTTAAGAAGTTCATATTTAGTTGCTTTTCCTTCTACAAAACCATGAGCTAAAAAATTTGATTCATCAAAATAAATATTTAAACTCTTAGTTGGTTCATAAAAGTTTAAATTTAAACAATTTTCAACTTTAATAATATTTACATTACCAAGAATATCCAATTCATTTAACTTGCTACTACTAACTTCTTCATTAAAAATGTGAACAATATACTTATGAATATTTCCCTTTTTGCTTTTAACAATTACTTTAAAATTACAAGTTGGATCAAAATGAAATCCAAAATTACGGAAAATTATCGATTTATAATCAACATTATTAATATAGAAAAGATAAAGTAAAATTAATAAACATTTTTTATTAAATGTATAATTTTCTCTAACAATTTTTTCCATTTATTCACCGCTTTCTACTTTATTAATCAAAGGTAATAATTCTTGAAAATCATTTATCATAAAATCAGGTTTAGCCTCTTCAATTTCGGTATAATCGCCATAACCAGATTTTAAAATAATGGATTTTAAATTTGCATTTCTTGCAGTCT
>CAVKEL010000041.1:0-5287 GCA_963655445.1 Acutalibacteraceae bacterium
GATTTAAACTTCAACTTTAGTTTTAAAGGTGACGAAAAAAGTTTTTATTCTTTATTGCCATTTTTAGAAAAAGAGGAAATTGAAAAAATCGCCTTAGAAAAATTAAATGGTAATCCAAAATATGAAAAGATTAAATTTGTTTGTCTTTTACCATTTATGTCTGAAGAAACTAACGATAAGATATTTATGGAATACTTAAAAGATGAAACAAAAAAAGATCAAATAATTGTTTTTGCACCATTTGTATCAAAAGCTTCATTAGATTATCTTTGTGATGAATATTGCAAAGGAAATTTCAATTATATAGATATAAATAAATTTTATCCATTTATGTCTAAGGAGTCTATTCATAAGATTTTCGACTATTTTTTAACTAAATAATTACTAATTTTCAGTAACTAAACAAAAGTGATGCTAAAATTCGCTAAAACTGATTAAGAAGATACTTACCATTTTTAGTGTTAAATGTTAAAGTTATAACATGAACAAAAACAAACATTTAATTATTGCCTCAGTTATAACGGCAACGTTGTGCGTAGCATCACTTTTTGCTACACTACCAATAACAACTAGTTCATCTACTTCTAATGGAAAAGACTGGATGAAAAATTTAAGTGATACCACTATAGTTACTTCAATGTCAATTCCCGGATCGCATGATTCAGGCGCACTTCATTCGATAGGAGATTTATCTGGTAAATGCCAAGATTTATCTATTTATAATCAATTGCAAACTGGTGCACGTTTTTTTGATATTAGACTACAACAAAGAGATAATAAACTTAAAATAGTTCATGGAATTGTTGATCAAGAATTAGATTTTTCAAAAACTTTATATGATTTCGAAACATTTTTAAAAGCTAATCCAAGTGAAGGTTTGATTGTATCAATTAAAAAAGAAAGTGATGCTGTTAATACAACTGCTTCATTTGATGAATCACTTAAAAAAGCCCTAAATTTATATTCTTCTATTTGGGATACAAGTGGAAAAATTCCTGAAAATTTAGGTAAATTAAGAGGAAAAATCTTTTTGATTTCTAGATATCAAGACAATTCTATTGGTCTTAATGCTTATGAAGGATGGTTAGATCCTGATTCTTCTGCGACATCTAATACATTTAATATTGAAGATAGCAATTTACATGTGCAAGATTATTATAAAGTAAAAGATATTCAACATAAGCAAACAGAAATTACAAATTGTTTCGATTACAGCGCTAATAACCTCGATAAATTAACACTTAATTTTAGTTCATGTTATTTTTTAAATTCATTTCCACCAACTTATGCAGGAGGAACTGCAAAAATTATTAATAATTGGCTAAATAATGAAGTTAAAGATCGTAAAAATTTAGGAATAATTGTAAGTGATTTTGTAACTAATGAACTTTGCAAAAATATTTATGAAAGGAACTTTTAATTATGAAAAAAGCAGGTAAGATTTTAAGTTATATTTTTGCAGCTTTTGTAATATTGTTCTCTTTAGTATTCATTGTTATTGAAGGTTATAACTTATTTAGTGGTGATTGGATGCTTTATGAAAACGCCATAAATGGTTTTGTTCGCTATTTATGCAGATTTATTCTAGCTTTATTTGGAATTACAATTGGTATCTTTACTTATTTTGCATTAAGTAAGAAAAGCAATAAAACAATGTTTACATATTTCTATTTTGGTACATTTGCTTTATTAATTTCTTCAATAATTGTTTCTTTAACTGCAACAAATTATCTAGATATATTATTTATAATTCTTCCAATATTATATTTTTTAAGTTCTGTATTATATTATTTTGGAGATCGTTTATATAAAAAGCAAATAGATATAAATAGCAAATAATTAGAAATTGTATTTAATAATTTGACCAAAAATAACGATTAAATCGTTATTTTTTTATTATACTCATGAGTATATTAGTATATTTTGCATTTCCTCTTTAGAAGAAATATCTAAAAGAAAACCCTGCAAGAATGAACTGACAGGGTTTAATTTTATAAGTTTATTTGTTTTTATTTTTTAATTGATTTCTTACAAAATTACAATCAATGTGTTGGAATGTAATCATATCAACATAAGGAAGAGTTGAAATAACTACATCTTCTGTTTCAACAGTATAAATATTAATCATATGTTTTTTATGATATCTTTGGACTTTTTTCTTTTCGACATCTTTATAATGCATATCTACGCCTTCAAAGAAATGTCTCGCTGAATAAACATAACTATGTTTACCATCAGAATCAATTAATAGTTGTCGAATTAAACTAAGTTTTTTAGATGCAATTAATGCTCTTGGATCAAAAGAAATTAAAACATATTTACTTTTATCTTTAATACCTTTTAACTCTTCTTCTAATCTTTTTGCTAATGCTTTATAGTTGCTCTTATATACTTTTAATTCGATAACTAAGGGAACTTTTTCATCTACGAGCTCTAATACTTCTTTAAATGTTGGAATAACTTCACCATCATTAAGTTTATAATTATTTTGAAGTTCTTCAACCGTTAACTCTTCAACAATTCCTTCTTTTGAAGTAACTCTTTTTAAAGATGAATCATGAATAACAACAAGTTGATTATCTTTTGTTAAATGAATGTCAAACTCGATTGCCATATCATTTTCTATAGCATTTTTAAAAGCTCTACATCCATTTTCTATATCTTTTTTATTATGATATCCCCTATGACAAATTCCTAAAAAGAATCTAGGATCTAAGAATTTTCTTATTTCCTCTTTAGTCATTTTAATCCTCTTGATCGAAAGCTTCTAAACCTTTAGAAACTTTAACTTTATCAATCTTAACGTTTTTAACAAACATAAAGACAGCAATTGAACAAGCAACACAAATAAATGCATAAACTGGTAAGAAACTGAAAGTTAATCCATCAATAAGCATTAATGAACCAAGTGCGATAGGAGTAATTGTTTGAGCTGCCATACTTGCAGCATAGTAATATCCAGTGAAAGCGCCAATTTTTTTTGCTGAGCAAAGTTCAACAACCATTGGGAAGGAATTAACATGTACTAATGACATACCAAATCCTTTAAATAACCAAATTAAATAAATTGCAAATGGGAAGGTTCCACTTCCAGCCGCACCTTTAAGGAAGGTAAATGAAGCAATTAACCAGAATAAATAACTACATAAAGTTAATAATAAACCACTAATAACTGTCCATTTACGGCCAATTTTTTCAGCAATGAATCCACCAAGAGCAAAGCCAATAACTGAACCAACTCCGCCAACAATAATGTTAATCATATTTGAACTTGAATTAGCTTTTAAGTAATAAATTGTATAGTTACCCATGAAGGTTCCGATACCATTATCAGCCATAAACCAGAAGAACTCAGCGATTAAAATAAGAATAAGCATAGTCTTATTTGCTTTTGTCATTGGTTTATCATCATCGATTTTATTTGCAACAGCAGCGAATTCTTCGCCACGTGCTAATTCGTCTTTCATTTCTTCTTTAATCTTATTTTCTTTAATTGTAAAGAATAAAACTAAAGCTGAAACAACCATTAAAACTGAGGCAATTAAGAAAGGAATTTCAATTGCCCAGATATTACCATATTGCCAACTATCAGTACCTTTTGTTCCTAAATATTTACTTAAAACAAAGAAAATACCAACAACTGTTGCAAATGCTCCACCAATATAACCCATGATATTAATAATACCATTGGCTTTTGATCTTAATGGTTTTGGAGTAAGATCAGGCATTAAAGAAACAGCTGGATTTCTATACATCATCATAAAGCAAACAACAATTAATGATGTAATAATGTAACCAACTATATTGTTATAGTGAAAAAAGACAGGTATAAAAGGAAAGGCAACAGCGCATACAAATGTACCAACTAAAATATATGGCATTCTTTTTCCAATTTTAGTATTAGTTTTATCGGATAACTTACCAAATATTGGAAGTAAAATTAAAGCAGCTAAATTATCCATAGCCATCATAATTCCAACGAGATATTGGACTTCTTTTTCAGATGATCCTGGAATAGCATTCTTAAAAAGTTCGGTTAAAAATGTTGGACACCAAGAATCATAGACTTGCCATAAAAGAAGAATACCAAAGAAAGCAAAACCAATGATGCATGTTCTTTTGACATCTAGTTTAAATGGCTTGTTTAAATTTTCATTTTCCATAAAGATTTCTCCATTCTTGATTCAAATAAATTCAATTTTATTTGAATCTTTTACAACTTAATCCCCATTAAACAACTTATCGACTAATGGTGGTAATTCTAGAAGATTAGTTATTTTAAATTTATCATTTTCAATAACCCCAAATCCATAACTAGCATGGATAAATTGAACGTTTGCTTTTTCGCTTTCAATTTTATCTTTAAGAGTATCACCTACATAAATAACTTCATCAATACCTTCTTTTTCTTTTAAATAGAGGATATTTTGCCATTTGGCTAGTTTAGTATCTCCAGCACATACGTGACCTTTAAAATACTTTTCCATATGGCATGAAGTAAGATAATTTTCGACATAACCAACATCAGAATTTGAAACAACATATAACTGATATTTTTTAGCAAGAGAAGACAATACTTCTTCTTCATTAGGGTATAAAGTCCCAGGTTTTTTACTTAAAAACTTTATTTCGTCTTTAACGCATTCTTGAAATAACTTCATTGCCTTTTCTTCTTCAAGTCCAGGAAAAGTGATTGGTAATGTTTCAAGAGGTGTTAAACCCATTGTCGACTTAATCATTTCAAAAGAAAAACTGAAAGGTTGATCGAGCCTTTCCATTGTCAAATTCCAGCTTTCTTTAATTTGATTTATCGCATCCCATAATGTGCCGTCTAAATCGAAAAAAATGCTTTTTTTCATGTTAAAAATATTTTATTACATTAATTAATTAAATGCATTAAAAAATTAGTTCTTATCATTGATCCTCTTATCATTGGTGTAGTATATTACTGAATAATTGTATGAAAAGAACCTTTCTTAAAGATTTATTAAAAATTACGTTATAAAAAAACAATCTATAAAAATTTTAACCTAAAGTACAGACCATAATAAGTCGTGTAAAAATTAAACGTAAAATTTTCGTATTTACAAATACTTTTTTGGAACTATATTTTAAAAAAAAGTTTTGCATTTTATTAAAAATTTTTCCAACAATATTTTTTCATAAATTCTAATATTTCACTATTATCTTTATTTTCATAATAAGAAACTAACATTTTCTTGAATTTAGGGATTTTATTCTCTGGAATAACTAATAAACCTGCTCCTTTTGATATTAAAAAATGATT
>CAVKEL010000042.1:0-1701 GCA_963655445.1 Acutalibacteraceae bacterium
ACATAAAGATCAACCACTTTATTTGCAGTTTTATCGCCCTTTTTAGCACATTCAAAACTTGTTGATCCATCAATGTTATTAATATCGTTATTAGAGTATTCCCACATCAATGATTTTTTATCTTTTTCCATATATTCTTTAGTGTAACAAAGAAGTGCGCTAGCACTTGCATAAGCTTCAAAACAACCATTTCTACCACATCCACATTTAATTCCATCAACTATAATTACTTGATGGCCAAGTTCAGCGCCTTTTCCTTCATATCCTTCAAAAAGTTTATTATCAATAACAACTCCTCCACCAATTCCAGTTCCTAAAGTTATTAAAATAACATCTTTATAACCTTTAGCGGCTCCCCATCTTTGTTCTGCTAAAGTTGCAACATTTGCGTCATTACTAACAAATATTGGTAAATTAAAATCTTTTAAATAATCTTTTAAAGGAACATTAGATAAATTTAAATTACATGCATAATCAATAGTTCCTAAATTATTATTAACAATTCCGGGTACTCCAAAACCAATGCCATGAATATCGTAATTATTCTTATTAGCAAATTCGAGTAATGTAGTAATTAATGATTTAATATCTTTTAAAAATGGTTCAGCACCATTTTTAGTATTGGTTTTTATAACTTCTTTTTCTACTATTTTTCCATTTAAATCAACTATCCCTGCCTTAATAGACATGCCACCTACATCAATACCAATATACGCTTCTTCCATAACTAAGTCTCGCTTCCGATTAATAATTATAATTTATTAAGGCTATAATTACATTTCTATTTTGATTGAGCTCTATTTTGTAACTATGAAAAATGCGATGAAATGTATGTTTCATCGCATTTTAATATGTAGTAAAAGTTCTAAAATCGGAAGTTTGTGAGGTTTTTAATCGGAAGTTTGTGAGGTTTTTAATCGGAAGTTTGTGAGGTTTTTAATCGGAAGTTTGTGAGGTTTTTAATCGGAAGTTTGTGAGGTTTTTAATCGGAAGTTTGTGAGGTTTTTAATCGGAAGTTTGTAAGCAATATAAAATAGTGCCGATATAATCGACACTATTAATAATTCATAAATATATTTTTTTATTGTTCAAATTGAGAATTGTATAACTCATAATAGAAACCTTTTTTCTCTAAAAGTTCCTTATGAGTTCCTACATCATTTATATGACCATCTTTCATAACAATAATTTTATCGCTATTTACAATAGTTGATAATCTATGAGCAATAACAATCGAAGTTCTATTCTTCATTAATTTCATAAATCCTTCAAGAATTATAAGTTCACTACGAGTATCAATGTTACTAGTCATTTCATCTAAAATAACAATATCAGGTTTATTTAACATTACACGAGTAATATTAATAAGTTGTTTTTCACCCATTGAAAGTCCACTATTGTTACTTATTTTTGTATCAAATCCATGAGGTAAACGCATAATAAAATCATAACTATTAGCATCTTTACATGCTTTTATAACTTCATCCATAGTTACGTTTTCTTTTCCATAGGTAATATTTTCATAAACTGTTCCATTAAATACCCATGTTTCTTGAAGAACCATTTTAAAATTATTTCTTAAATCTTTTTTAGGAATATCTAAACTATCAACATCGTTAAATAAGAATCTTCCTTTAGTAGGATCATAAAATCTCATTAATAAGTTAACCATTGTTGTTTTTCCACATCCAGTAGGTCCAA
>CAVKEL010000042.1:1711-3510 GCA_963655445.1 Acutalibacteraceae bacterium
GTGTTGACTGGTTTAACAAGCTCAGTTGTTCCATTATCAACATCATTATCAGCATCTAAAATTTCATTAATTCTTTTTAAAGAAACCATACCAAGTTGAAGTTCGGAGAAACAACTTGAAATTTCATTAAATGGTTTTGCAAATTGAGTTGCATATTGTAAGAAAGCACTAATTCCACCAACGCCAAGCGAAGCGCCAAATTGTCCACCATAGATGACAATAAGTGCACCTGTGATACCTACAATTGCATAAGTGCCATTATTCATCAAACGAGTTAAAGGATTAGCAAAACTTGAAACAAATTGTGATTTTTGACCTGCAACATATAATTCATCATTAACTTTCTTAAATTTATTGAAAGCTTCTTCTCCATATCCAAAAGTTTTGATAGCTTCAATATTTGTTAAATCTTCTAAAACTATTGAACCAATCGTTCCATTTAAATTTCCTTGTTTCTTAAAATTCTTTTTTGCTTTTCTTGCAAATGTAGTTGAAATAAGAACTGCAAGAGGAGTTAAACAAAGAACAACAAGTGCTAAGACATAATTCATAATAAACATAATTACAAGAGTAATAATTAAAGTAATTACGCCTTGGAATAATTGTTTAAATAATGAAAGAATAGCATTATAAACATTATCAACATCATTAATTGTTCTACTTAATAAATCACCATGATTATGAGTATCAATGAATTTAATCGATACTTTGTTAAGTTTTTCATATATGGCATCTTTAAATTTCTTCATTGTTCTTTCAGTAAATAGTGAAAGAGTTGCTTCAAAAAGATATTCAAATATAACAGTAACAACAATTAAAACTAAAATAATCCAAATATAAACATATGTTGGAGTACTATTAGGATTTGCATCTCCTAAACCAATTGCATCAATAACAAGTCCGGTATAATAAGGAATTAGTAACATTGATGAAACAAAAATAATTGCAAATAAAATAGCAAAAACAATTAGTTTAGTATTTCCTTTAAAATATGTGAGTAATTTTTTAATATCTTTCATAGTTAATTACTCCTTGTTTGAGATTCATAAATCTCTTTATAAACTTTACTATTTTTCATTAACTCATCATGAGTTCCAATATTTTCAACTTGCCCTTTATCAATAACAATAATTTTATCGCAATGCATCAAGGTAGTTGCTCTTTGAGAAACATAAATTTTTGTTAAATCCTTAAATTTTGCAAGATTACTTCTGACATTTTTATCAGTTAAGAAATCAAGAGCACTCATAGAATCATCAAAAATAATTGTTTCTGAGTGTCTTACTATTGCTCTTGCAATACATAATCTTTGTTTTTGACCACCTGAAAAATTAGAACCATTTTCCTCAACTTTATGATCTAAAAAATCATCATATTTATTAACAAATGAATATGCTTCAGCTGCTTTTAAAGCTTCAATCATATCTTCTTCTGTAGCATTAGGATTTCCTATTAACATATTTGATCTAATAGTTCCTTTAAATAATTGATTTTTTTGATTAACTACAACCACTTCATTATGTAAAGAATCTAAATCATATTCTTTAATATCTTTACCTTTATATAATATAGTTCCTTCACTAGCATCATAAAATCTATCTAGCAGTTTCATTAAAGTAGATTTACCACTACCTGTACCACCAATAATACCAACAGTTTCTCCAGATAGAATATTAAAGTTAATATCTGTTAAAGTTTTATTTTTTCCACTATAAATAAAATCAACATCTTTTAAATTAAAAAGTTCATCGCCACTATTAATCTTTAAATCTTTATAAACTGGATTGTTTTTAAGTGAG
>CAVKEL010000042.1:3520-3877 GCA_963655445.1 Acutalibacteraceae bacterium
TTTTTTAGAAGCAAAAGATTTATTAAAAATAACAACAAGATTAGAAACAACGACAAGGGCAACAAGCATTTGATTTAAATATTGAATTAAAGCAACTATATCTCCAGTTGAAAAAGCCACGCCTGAAATACCAACGATTAACCCATTATTAACAGCATTTTGACCAAAATAAATTGTCAAAAGAATTGCAACATTAATAACTAAAAAAGTAATTGGATTAATTAAAGCATTTAAATATACAGTTTTCTTTGCATCTTTATAATAATCTGCAGTGTTATCTTTATATTTTTCAACCTCAACATTTTGAGTAGTGAATGATCTAATAACTCTTGCACCACTAATCCCATCATCAACAAT
>CAVKEL010000043.1:0-898 GCA_963655445.1 Acutalibacteraceae bacterium
ATTTATTTCGTGGCCAACAGCACTAATTATTGGTATTTTGCAATTATAAATTGTTTTTGCAAGTTCTTCATCATCGAAAGGTGTTAAGTCTTCTACACTTCCACCACCACGACCGATAATAATTAGATCAGGAGAAGCATTTTCAGCTTTTTTAAGAGTTTTAATTAAATCTTTAGGAGCTTCGGTACCCTGAACTAAACTATAAAAAACAGTTACATCTGTTAATGGGAATCTTCTAAATATATTCGTAACCATATCGGCACATGCTGCGCTATTTTTCCCTGTTATAATTGCAATATTTTTAGGGTATAAAGGAATTGGTAGTTTATGATTCTCATCAAAATATCCTTCCTTTAATAATTTAGCTTTTAATTGTTCTTTTTTAAGCAAAATTGCACCTTGGCCATACAAATCAATTCTTTTTACGATAATTTGATAAGTGCCATTAGGTGGATATGATGATATGTTTCCATATAAAATAACTTCATCACCATTTTTTGGTTCAAAAGTTAAAGAAAAAGTATCGTATTTAAACATAACTGCTTTTAAAGAACTATTTTCATCTTTTAAAGAGAAATAAATATGACCACTTCTATTTCTTCCTGTATAGTTACTAATTTCACCATGCAAAGCAATATTTTGAAGAGTTGGAGTATTATCAAAAAGAAGCTTAATATAATTATTAAGTTCACTTACTGAAATAACTTTAATATCTTTTTCTTCGATCATATCAATGTTTTATCAAGTATGGCATTTACAAATTTATATTCATCTTTGTCTGCATATTTTTTTGCTAATTTAACAGCAACGTTAATGATAATTGCTTTTTCTTTATTGTCGCAATAAAAATAATTGCAATATGCAATTATTAAAATTGCTTGGATGCAAATATTTAATC
>CAVKEL010000043.1:908-4897 GCA_963655445.1 Acutalibacteraceae bacterium
TATTTAATCTGCTGAATTTCCAATTAACAAGATTAGAAGATAGGTTTTCGATTATTTCATTTTCATGTTTTAAAGATTTAATCAAAACTTCTTTTAAGAAAAGATCACATTCTTCATATGGCAATTGAGATAAATCACTAATGGTTTTTTCAACATCAATAGTCTCATTTATTGATTGTTGAATCAAGAAGTCATACATAATTTGCATGGCTAATTCTTGGGTCTGATTACGAGATCCAACTTCTACATTATTTTCCATGAAATTATTCTCCTTCTTCAGATGTAATTTTAACATTGATTTCAAAAGGAACAACTTCACATATCATTAATAGGTTACTATTAATGTAATCAGTAATACTTTTTTCAATGTATTTAGCATCAATATTTGCTTTTTTAGTGACATAGAATTTATAAATAACTCTATTTCCACGAATTATTACGTCCACATTGTCACTAATTTTAAAACCTTTATCGTCTTTTTCACGAATATAACTAACAACATGTTGACCCAAAGTTACGAAAACATCTCTAGAGATACCTAGATCACCTTGGCTTGTATAATGTTGTAAATAAACGTAACTTGGCATATTAATTAGTCCTTTCTTTAATTATTTTAGATGTTTTTCAATATAACTAGCAACATCTTCTTTTGTAAATTTAAAGTATTTAAATAAGTCATCTGCTTTACCTGAAGCACCAAATTCATCTACACCATAATTGAATTTAGCGTATTTTCCCCAACCAAAGGTTGCAGACATTTCAAGTGAAACGCGTTTATTATAATCTTTTCCAAGAATTTTTTCCTTATAAGTTTCATCTTGTTTATCAAAAAGATACATTGAAGGCATTGAAACAACTCTAACATCTTTGCCTTTTTCTTTAAGAATCTCTTTTGCTCCAAGCGCAAGACTTACTTCGCTGCCTGTCGCTATAATAACAATGTCTGGTTCTCTATTTTTTGACTCACTAACAATATATGCACCTTTTTTAACACCTTCATAATTTGAAGAAGTTTCGATTAAAGGTAAACCTTGTCGTGAGATAATCAAACATGTTGGAGTTGAATTTGATTCTAAAGCTAATCTCCATGCAGCATATGTTTCTTTTGCATCACATGGTCTAATAACATTGAGATTTGGAATGGCCCTAAGACCTGCTAATTGTTCGATTGGTTCATGTGTCGGACCATCTTCACCAACAGCAATTGAGTCGTGTGAGAATAAGAAAA
The DNA here is from genome assembly GCA_963655445.1 of Acutalibacteraceae bacterium. Taxonomy (GTDB): domain Bacteria; phylum Bacillota_I; class Bacilli_A; order RFN20; family CAG-826; genus Onthovivens. The sequence goes on from CAVKEL010000043.1 coordinate 2,137, forward strand.
TTTGAGGTAATTTTTGTAGTGCTGCCATTCTTATTGCATTTTTTGCATAGTCACTAAAGATTAAAAAACTACCAACATAAGTTCTTAAACCACCATGAAGTAATATACCATTGCTTGCGGCACACATTAAAAATTCTCTAATCCCCCAATTAATGTTTGTTCCACCACGATTTTCTGGTGTGTAATTAACCCCACCTTCAAGTTTAGTCATAACACTTCCGGCGACATCAGCACTACCACCAACCATATTTGGAAGTAATTTATGGTAGAAATTTAGTACTTTTTGAGAGGTAATTCTAGTAGATTCCTTCTCGACCTCATTCATTGGTAAATGTTTTGCGTTTAAATATTCACTAACATCATTCGTTGATAAATCAAATAATTTTTTATAAGTATGGGCATCTTCTTTTTTAAGTATATTCAAGATTTCTTCATGCTTTTTATATGCTTTAGTTCCTCTATCAATGAATGTATCTTTAAAGAGCTTATATACTTCATCAGGAACAGTAAATGGAGGATAATCAAATCCATAAACTTCTTTTGCGTGTTTTCCATCTTCTTCACCTAATGGAGCTCCATGAACTTTTGAAGTACCTTCATTTTTACTTCCATAACCAATAATTGTGTTAAAAACAACAAGAGTTGGATTACTATTTATAAAACTTTTTGCTTTAATCAAAGCTTTTTTAATTTCTTTTAGGTCATTTCCGTCTTTACATTGAACGACATTCCATCCGCAAGCTTCAAAACGTAAGACTACATCCTCATTTTGAGATTGTGCAAGAGGTCCATCTAAAGTAACGTTATTTTTATCATAAAGAAGAATTAATTTATGCAATTTTTGGAATCCTGCATATTGAATTGCCTCTTGACTAAGACCTTCTTCTAAACATCCATCACCACATAAAACATATGTATAGTGATTATAAATCTTTTCATCATAAAGTTTGCTCAACATTGTTTCAGCCATTGCCATACCAACACCATGAGCAATACCTTGTCCTAATGGACCACTAGTAGCCTCAACACCTGGAGTATGATTAACTTCAGGGTGGCCAGGGGTTTTGCTTCCTAAGACTCTAAATTTCTTTAAATCTTCAAGTGTTATATCATATCCTGAAAGATGTAACATTGTGTATAGAAGCATTGAAACATGACCTGCAGAAAGTACGAATCTATCACGATTAATCCACTCAGGATGTTTTGGATCAGCAACTAAAAAATCTTTAAATAATTCATAAACTATTGGTGCACTACTTAAAGCCATTCCTGGATGACCAGATTTATTTAAGTTAATACAATCGATACATAAACTTCTAATCGTCGCAACAGCTAATTGATCAATGTTTTTTGGATCATTAAGATTTAGTTTTTTCATTTATTTCTCCTCATCGGCTATTTTTAAGCCTAATTCTTTTAGTTGTTCTTCACTTACTGGACGAGGTGCATTTGTCATTGGGCAAACAGCACTTAAATTTTTAGGGAACGCAATGACATCACGGATATTATCGGTCCCACTTAATATCATAGTAAGTCTATCAAGGCCGAATGCTAAACCACCATGTGGAGGTGTTCCATATTTTAAGGCCTCTACGAACCAACCAAATTTTTTCTCAATATCTTCATCGCTGACTCCTAAAACTTCAAATATGGTTTTTTGCAAGTCTTGATCGAAGATTCTTAAAGTTCCACCACCAGCTTCATACCCATTGATAACAATATCATATGCGTATGAATAAACTTCTTCTGGATGTGTTTTTAATTTATCTAAATCTTCATCACATGGTCTAGTAAATGGATGGTGTTCGGCAACAATCTTACCATCTTCGCTTACACCAAATAATGGGAATTTTGTAACCCAAAGTAAATCATAAGTATTTGGTTTAATTAATCCTAATTTATAAGCTAATTCTTCTCTTAAAGCTCCTAAGCCAAAATAAACATTCTTTTTATTGTTGCCTGCAGCAACAAAAATGACATCGCCATCTTCTGCATCCATTTTTTCTTTAAGTTCGTTAAGAACTTCAGGAGTATAAAATTTTGATAAACTACTAGAAACTAACTGATTTTCTACTTTAAATACACCAAATGATTTCATATTAAACTTATTTGCTAATAAGTTATATTCGTCAATCTTTTTTCTTGAAGTTTCTGCAGCAATACCATCAACTTTAATTGCACTAATAAACTTTGCATTTTTATAAACTTCAAACTCACCTTTTTCAAGAATTGGTTTGACATCTTCAAGCAACATGCCAAATCTAGTATCAGGTTTATCACTTCCATATTTTGAAACGGCTTCATCATATGGCATTCTTCTTAAAGGAACCTGTACATCGAAGTTAATTGTCTCTTTGAAAATCTTTTTTAGTAGGTTTTCAGCAATAGTTAAAATTTGATCTTCATTTAAAAATGACATTTCAAGATCGATTTGAGTGAAATCAGGTTGACGATCTGCTCTTAAATCTTCATCTCTAAAACATTTTGCAATTTGATAATATCTTTCAAAACCAGAAACCATCAATAATTGTTTATATAATTGTGGAGATTGTGGCAATGCATAGAAGCAACCATGATGTACTCTTGATGGAACAAGATACTCTTTCGCTCCTTCTGGAGAAGAAAGAGTTAATGTTGGAGTTTCAATTTCTAAGAAATCTAAAGAATCTAAGTATTCATGGACACATTTAACAATTTTTGCACGTATAAAAAATCTTTTTTGCATTACAAGTCTTCTTAAATCTAGATAACGATATTTTAA
>CAVKEL010000043.1:4907-6822 GCA_963655445.1 Acutalibacteraceae bacterium
CTTCTAATGCATCAGTATCATCAGCAACAATGATTGGAGGTTGTGCAGCTGTATTAATAATTTTTACTTCGCTAGCAACAACTTCAATTTCGCCTGTTGGTAAATTTTTGTTAGGTTGTTCTTTCTTGGTTACAACACCATGTACAGAAATAACATATTCGTTACGAATATCTGGAACTTCTATATCATCAGTTTTAATTGTAACTTGGACAATTCCCCATCTATCTCTTAAATCAATAAAAAGAAGGCTACCAAGGTTTCTTCTCTTAGCAACCCATCCTAAAATATCAACTTCTTTTCCTACATCTTCTAATCTTAATTCACCGCAATGGTGGCTTCTTTTGTATTCTTCCATAATTTTTCCTCATCTATTCTATTCGTGATGATGATGTTCCTCTTCATCCTCACCAAATAATTTATCAATTGTTTCTAAAAGATCATCATTTTTAACAGTAATTTGCTCTTGAGAAACTAAATTTTTAAGTTGAACTTGTTTATTTTTAATTTCATCTTCACCAATTAAAATCGCATATAATGCATCTCTTCTTTCAGCTTTTTTAAACATTGCTCCTACACCTTTATGTTCTAAGCAAACATCGGCTGAATAACCTTGTAATCTTAAAAACATTGAAAGATTTAATGCTTCATTCATACAATCATCACCAATTGGCATTACATAAAAATCAAGCGGTACGTCGGTAACTTCTTCAGGAAATAAGTGATCATCATCCATTAAAAGAATAAGTCTTTCTATACCAAAGGCAAAACCAATTCCTTGAAGTTCAGGTCCACCACATTCTTTTACGAGATTGTTATAGTGACCTCCGCCTCCTAATGCACCATATTCTTTACCTTCGCTTGAGGTATAGTGATATTCAAAAACAACTCCTGAATAATAATCTAAGCCTCTAACTAGGTTATGATCTATTTCATAATCAATTTCATTTTCTTTTAAGAAATCTTTGATTATTTCAAAGGATTTCTTACTTTCTTCTGAGTAATAATCTTCGATTGAAGGAGCGTTTTTATTGATTTCGATATCGTGCTCAACTTTACAATCTAAGATTCTTAAAACATTAATTTTATATCTTTCTTTACAATCGTCGCACATTTCATCAAGATGTTTACCATAATATTCTCTTAAAGCATTTTGATAATTTTCTCTTGTTTCTTTATCACCTAAAGAATTAATTTTTAATTTAACATTTTTAAATCCAAGAAGTTTTAAACAATAATAACCAAGTAAAATAACTTCAATATCTTGATAAACCGTTGTTACTCCAACACTTTCAACTCCAAATTGATTAAATTGTCTATAACGTCCTTGTTGTGGTCTTTCATAACGAAAGCATGGGCCAACGTAATATGCTTTAACTGGAAAGTCTTGCATTGCAAAAACTTTATTCATTACCATTGAACGCATGATTCCGGCAGTAATTTCTGGTCTTAAAGTAACAGAACGACCACCTTTATCTTCGAATGTGTACATTTCTTTTCTTACAATATCGCTACTTTCGCCAGTTGATCTTAAAAAAAGTTCGCTATATTCCATTATTGGAGTACGAAATTCTTTAAAATTATATGTTTCAGCAACTTTTGAAAGTAATTCTTCTACATAACTATACTTTGAAGCATCTTTTAAAATTATATCGTGAGTACCTTTAACTATATTAAACATAACAAAAACCTCTTCTTCATCGCTTAATTATAAATAATTAAGCGCAATTAATAAAGCAAATCCAATTAAATGTATTTAAAAATCTTTTTAGAGTTTAAAAATAATATACTATTTTTTCACTAAAAGCTATCAAAATTACTAGTTTTTATTTAATTAAATTCTCACTAATAAAATCAAATAAATGAATTTTATCTAAATTGAAGTGGATCTTAAATTCTTCTCCTGTCTCATATATTC
>CAVKEL010000044.1:0-2154 GCA_963655445.1 Acutalibacteraceae bacterium
GAAGTTCATTCATGCTCTTTTAAGTGCACGAATGAACTTCGATAGTTTTATTCTTTTAAATTAGAAATTAAAGAATACTTGTTAATAATCCTTTGAACGATTCAAGTTCGAGTGAAGCTCCACCAACTAAAGCACCATCAATATCTTTTTCGCTTAAATATTCTTTGATGTTATTTGGTTTAACGCTACCACCATAAAGGATTCTAACACGATTGGCAACTTTTGCTCCATAAAGTCCTCTGACTAATTTACGGATATATCCGCAAATATCTTCAGCAATTTCTTTACTTGCATTTTTGCCAGTGCCAATTGACCAAATTGGTTCATAGGCAATAACAACTTTTGTCATATCTTCTGGCTTAACATCTTTTAAACCAGTTAAGATTTGTTCTTTAATGAATTCTTTTGTTTTATTGACTTCAAATGTTTCAAGTGATTCGCCACAGCAATAGACCGGAACCATATTATTTTCTAATAAAGCTAAAATCTTTTTGTTGCACTTTTCACTTGTTTCAGCATCATATTCTCTTCTTTCAGAGTGACCAATAATTGCCCAATCAATATTAATTGATTTAAGCATTGGAATGGAAATTTCGCCAGTAAATGCACCATGATCATCTTTACTGACATTTTGACTTGCTACAATAAGTCTCTTTTTAACAATCTTTTTGACTGCTTGTAAGTCGATATATGGACAAGCAACGCCCATATCAACTTTATTTTTCTTTGCTAAATCACTAATTTCTTTAGTTCCATTTGCAAATTCAATTGCTTCTGGAAGAGTTTTATTCATCTTCCAGTTGCCTAATAATAATTTTCTTCTCATAAATAATTAACCAATAATATCAATTCCTGGTAAGTGTCCATCATTTTCAATCATTTCAAGGGAAGCACCGCCACCAGTTGAAACGTGTGAGAATTTATCTGCATAACCAAATTGTTTTGCGGCAGCAGCACTATCGCCACCACCAATTACTGAGAAGACATCTTTGTTTTCAGTGATTGCTTTGCAAACACCAATTGTACCTTCAGTAAATAATGAATTTTCGAAAACACCCATTGGACCATTCCAGAAAATTGTTTTTGCTTTCTTGATTTCTTCTGCATATAAAGCAATTGTTTTTGGACCAATATCTAAGCCTTCAAAACCATCATCGATATTGCCTTCAACAACTCTAATATCGGTTGGGTTATCAAAATCATTTGCTTCTTTTGTATCAACTGGAAGAACAATCTTTCCTGATTCAAAACATTTTTTAGCATATTCTAATTGATCATCTTCACATGGAGATTTTCCAATATTTTTGCCTAAAGCTTTTAAGAAGGTATAGCTCATAGCTCCACCAATTAAAATCTTGTCGCATTTTTTAAGTAATGAATCGATAACTTTAATCTTATCACTAACTTTGAATCCACCTAAAATAGCAATATATGGATGATTATCTGCTTTAACGCAAACGCTTAAGTTCTTAACTTCTTTTTCCATTAAATAGCCTAATGCAACTGGTTTTCCTTCAGCTTTTAAGATTTCTGGAACACCATAAGTTGAAGCATGAGCTCTATGGGCACTGCCAAATGCATCCATAACAAATGCATCAACATTGCTGGCCCAATCTTTTGCTAAATCTGGATTATTTTTGCTTTCGCCTTTTTCATATCTTGTATTTTGAACAAGTAAAACTTCACCAGCTTTTAATTTTGAAACAGCTTCTTTTAATCCTTCGCCACTAGTAGCTTCTGAGAAATAAACATTAACACCTGGAAGATGACTTTGTAAGCAAGGAAGAACAAATTTCATATTATTCTTTTCTTTTTCTTTTGCAATTTCTTCATCATCAACTTTGCCCCATTTAATTTTTCCTAAATGTGACATTAAAACTAAACTTGCGCCTTCGCTTAAAAGTTTTTTAATTGTTGGTAAAGCTTGGACAACACGGTTGTCATCTCTAATTTCACTTCCCTTTAATGGGACGTTAAAATCGACTCTAACGAGAACCTTTTTACCATTTAAGTTTTTTAATTCATCGATTGTATGCATAAACACTCCTTTATAATAAAAGGCTTAGAAAATATACTCTAAGCCTTTTGTTTAACAATTCAAATTATTTTAATTCTGCGAAATATTTAATTGTTCTAACCATTTGGCTGGTATAT
>CAVKEL010000045.1:0-3362 GCA_963655445.1 Acutalibacteraceae bacterium
TACACAAGGAGAAAAGGGTGATCAAGGTATCCAAGGGGAAAAAGGAGACAAAGGCGATCCTGGAGAACAAGGTGAAAAAGGTGATACTGGTGAAAAAGGCGATAAGGGGGACAAAGGTGACAAAGGAGACAAGGGTGATACTGGAGCAGCTGGTACTGATGGAAAAAATGGGGAAACAGCCTGGTCTAATACCATTCTTCCATGTGAAGGCGGATATATAGTTCCAAGTGCAGGAAGTGCTAAAGTTGGAGATGATATAGTCTTTACATTCCATCAAGATGATGATTATCAATTAGTATCTGTTTCAATTAATAATTCTAAAGTAGATAGTAATGGAAATAGTTATTTTGATAGTTTAGAAAATAATGCATTAAATCTAAAAATGATTAAAAATGGTTATGTCGTATCTGCTGAATATATTAAAAAGGTTAATAAGACAAGTGCTGATTTAGAAGATAAAGATACAAGTAACCCAGGACGATTTGTAGTAGAATCAACAAATTTATCAGATGATCCAACTGTTGCATTTGTTTCTGGTACATTTGATACTGGAAATACTACAATAGCAGATATAGATGATACAACTGTACCAAGTATAAAGGTAAATGTTGATAGTACAGTTGATACATTAACTTTTATTGGTTCAACATTTAAAAATGCTTTAAAAGGAATAACAACTAGAGCTAAGGATTCTGGTGGATTAATTGAAAATGTAAAATTTGTTAATTGTACTTTTGAGGGAGTAATCTATGCTGGTTTTGGTGATGTTGGTCAAAATATTGAGTTTGTTAATTGTAAATTCACTAATACAACAATTTCTGATAGGTATTCTTTGTATATTAGTTATTCACTTATTTGGTCAGATATAACAAAACAAAGATCATTATCCTTTAATGAATGTACATTTTCTTCTGAAAGAGCTGTAAAAGTTAATGATCCTAATGGAGTTAATGTTAAATTTGAAGGCAATACTTTTGATAAAAATGTTTATGCTACAAGGGCGATTTCTTTTGACCATGGAAATAAGGCCGATAATACGAAATTATATGGAGACATCGAAATTTATAATAATAAACTTGAAAAAAGTAATGATACAAGTCTTACTACTCAACTTGTTACATTAACACCTAATAAAGACGACGTAAATAGTTCAAAACCAATCGAATTTAAAGAAGGATGCGCATGTTATATTTATGGCAATGTTATACCTGAAGGTGCAACGTTAGTTGGTGGTGATGATGGTCAAAAATTAGATAGCAATCAAAAAATTACCTACGAAAAGAAATCATCATAAAAATTAGAATCCCCATTTGCAGCAGTTTGCAAATGGGGATTTATTAATTATATCTTCATCTTGGTGCATGTGGTCAATTAGAGTGATACGCTTGGTCAATTAGAGCGATATACCCAACTTTCAATTTTCTTATAATTGATCACCAGATCCAATTTCTGAATATATTTTCTTAATTAATAAGACTATTTAGTTGGAGTCTTTTTCATTTTAAATTTTTCGATAATTTCTTGTGACCAAGGAAGATAGTTTGTTGGATCATCCATTTCCTTATCTTTAAATTCATTAAATAAATAAGTTAGATACGCTCTAGTATCAAGGTTATTTAATAAAGCACTATTTACTATAGAGTATAAAGAGTTAGTTATATTAGAGTCTTTATAAGAGTAAACGTAAAAAGATCCGTCATATTGACAAAAAAAAGATTGGAGTTTAATTTCCAACCTTTTTTTAAATTTTAAATTTCTTTTGCATCTCCTCCGACCATGGAAGATAAGGCGCCACATCCTTAATTGGTTTTGAGCCAAATTCATCAAATAAGTATTCAAGATATTTAGCAGGATTTAAATTGTTTTCAATTGCTGTTTGCATTAATGAATAATAGTTGCAGGTAACGTTTGCTCCTTTTTCGGTAAATGCAAATAACCAATTTTTTCGACCTAGAACTAGGCTGCGAATTTTGTTCTCGCTTCTATTATTATCGAGCTCAAGTCTTCCATCAAGTAATATGTTATAAACGTATTCTTCATTCTTGATTGCAAAGTTCAATGCATTGCCAAGTTTTGATTTAGGCAAAACATTTGGGAGGTATTTTCTACAAGTTTTAAAGAAATCATCGAACAATGGTTTTAATATTTCATTTCGTTTTTGTTTAATAAATTCAAAATCATTGCAATTTTTTGTAATCTTATTATCTTCAAAATAAATCTTAGAAATTTTATCAATAAAGATTTGTGCAATAGTATTGCCATTCTTGCCAGCTATTTTGATAACTTCAGCAAATCCACGTCTTACATGAGTTAAGCAAATAACATTTATAATATTTGGCGTATTAAAATAAGCTCCATATCCATCACTATGAAGGTAACGTTTTTTGTCGCCCATAAAACTAACGAGAGTCTCTCTAGATCTATCTCCTACTTCGTAAAATGTAGCCGGATAGTAACCTTTTCCAGATGAAAACGCCCAGATATACACATCTTTTTTCGTTTCATCTTTCTTTTTTATGCCTTTAATTACCTTTAATGGCGTTTCATCGGACCGAGTAACTTCCGAATTTTTCACATAATCTTTAAGTGCTTTAAATATTGGATCAAGCAAATAAGATTTTTGCATTGCAAGGTAGCACATATATTGCCTAGATATTGGAATGCCTTTATAGTTAAGATCGCTTTCTTGTCTATAAAATGGCATGGCATTAACAGTTTTCTCATAAATTATATTTGATAAGAAACTAGTTGATATTGAGGTTTTTCCTAATGGATTTTCATATCCTGAAGCTCTTACTAAAGTTCTTTCGCCATTTATTATTGTTTCGTAAACGTGTCTATGAATAACAATGAGTTTGACTTTTGCAGGAACAAAAACAACTCTTTTAGTTATTTCATCAGAATTAATATCTCTATATCCTTCTTTGTTGATGGTTACATGAATGTCTTCTCTTTCGATCTTGCTTTCATCAATATTGTTGACAAAGTCTTCACCTTTATTGCGTTTGCTTCTAACATATCCTTCAACTTTAACATTATCTGCTTTATCGCCTAAAAACTCTTCTTCAACAAAGATTTTGTTTCCATTTTCAATATCATCAAAAAGACTCATTTGTAAGCATGTTTGATTTTGTTCGGATTTTCTAGCGAATTTTGCAGCTTTTAAAGCATAATACAATTCTTTAAAATGTTCTAATTCAACCTTTGTTTCTTCTAAATTATTTTCTAAACACTTAGCTTTTATTTGAAGCTCATCATTTTTATTTGTAATGTTTTCGTTGGTAGTTTTTAACTCTGTAATTTCAGATTTTAAAGAATCTAGTAATGCCATTTTTTCAACTATTTTTTCATATTCTTCACGA
>CAVKEL010000046.1:0-7904 GCA_963655445.1 Acutalibacteraceae bacterium
TAAGAATAGTTTTTACTATCGCTTCTTACAATAATTGAATTTTAAACTATTACGAATTATAATTTGTGGAGCGAAATGAGGGCTTTTTATGAAAAAATCACTTAGCGGAATTAAACCAACAGGAAACCTAACATTAGGAAATTATATTGGTGCATTAATGCATTTTAAAGATTATCAAGATGAATATGAAAATTATATATTTGTTGCAGACTTACACGCATTAACTTTACCAATCGATCCTCAATTTTTACACGATAATACTAGAGATATCGTTGCATTTTATATTGCTGCTGGTTTAGACCCAAAGAAAACTACAATTTTTCTTCAAAGTGATGTTTCAGCTCATGCTGAACTAAATGCTATTGTTCAAAACTACCTCTACATGGGTGAACTTTCACGTATGACCCAATTTAAAGAAAAAAGTCAAAAGTTAAATCAAAACGCAATAGGTCTTGGACTTTTTGCTTATCCTGTTTTAATGGCTGCAGATATTATTCTTTATGATGCAGATATTGTTCCAGTTGGAGAAGATCAAGAACAACATGTTGAACTTTGTAGAACCTTAGTTCATAGAATGAATGAAAGATATAAACAAGAAGTATTTAAAATGCCAAAAGCCGTTACACCAAAAGTTGGTGCAAGAATTATGTCATTAAGTGATCCAAGCCATAAAATGTCAAAATCAGATCCAAAAGGCGATATTTTCTTAAAAGATGATTTAAAAACAGTTAGAAAGAAGATTATGTCAGCTGTAACTGATATGGATAATAACATTGTTTATGATGTAGAAAATAAACCAGGAATCTCAAATTTAATAACAATTTATGCATGCCTCAAAAATGTTTCAATAAAAGAAGTTGAAGAAGAATTTAAGGATTGTCATAGATATGGCGATTTTAAAAAAGCTGTCGCTGATGTTGTTTGCGAGACTCTTGAACCATTCCAAAATAAATATAAAGAAGTTTTAGAAAGTGGCGAAATCGATAAAATTTTAAAAGAAGGCGCAGAAAAAGCCAGTAAGATAGCAAATCAAACATTATTAAGAGTCAAAAAAGCTGTAGGATTATATACTCATGACTAATTTAGACGAAAAATATTTAATTGCCTCCGATTTAGATGGGACTCTTTTAACTGACAATAAAAAACTTAGACTTAAAACGAGATCTTATCTTAAAAAATTGGAAAATAATGGTAATATCATTGTTTTATCAACTGGGAGACCAGTTAGAACTGTTATTCCTTTTTATAAGCAACTTAAAATCAACTCACCAGTTATTTGTTATAATGGAGCCTATTGTTTTAATCCAAATGATTCCTCATTTAAACCTATTGGATTCCCAATTAAAAAAGAAATTGTTATTAAACATTATAGTTATTTTAAAGAACATTTTTGTGATGCTATTTTATGTGAAAGTTTAGACTATCTTTACTATGAAGGGAATAAAGAAACTTTCGGATTCACATTATTAAGAGACAAAAACGATAAAAAATATATGCCAATAGAAATTGATGGCGATATTACTAAAAATCTAAAAGATGATATTTATTGTTTTATTTTGCATTCTTTAAGACAAGATGATGAATTTGTAAAAAAAGTAAGAGATTATGTAGTAAAAAACATGCCTGAGTGCATAGTTGATTTTTGGAATCAAAATCGATTTTTTGAAATTCGTTTAAAAGATGTAAACAAAGCTTCAACTATTAGAAAACTTAATGAAATATATAAAGTTAAAGAAGAAAATATAATCACTTTTGGCGATTCCACAAATGATATTGAGCTCGTCACATCATTTGAAAATGGTTTTGGCATGCTAAATGGAAAAGATTATTTAAAGATCAAAAATGTAACAAAAAAAGACAACAACCATAATGGTGTTGTCTTAACTTTGAAATCAATTTTTAATTCTAAAGATTAACATTTAAATCCTTTAAAATTTCTTTATAAATTTCATCACATTTAGCATCTGCTGATTGTGGATCATCAACTACAACCTCAATATAGAACTTTATTTTTGGTTCAGTTCCTGATGGACGAATACAAATAACAGATTTATCAGAAAGATAATATTTAACAAGGTCACCTGTTGGAATTCCTTGAATATCTTCGACTAATTTTGTTGCTGTAAAATATCTTTTTCTATCGAAATAATCCTCAAATTTAATTACATCTTTACCACCGATTTGCTTTAGAGGGTCATGAACGGCTTTGCTCATAATTTCTTGCATCTTTTGAGCACCTTCCGATCCTTCTAGATAAATGTTATAAAGTTTATTTTTATGGTATCCATATCTCTTTCCTAAGTTATTATAAACATCAACTAAATTTAAGCCTTGTTTATGATAGAAAAGAGCCATTTCACAATAAAGCAAGATTGCTTGAATTCCATCTTTATCTCTAACAAATGCTTTTGGTAAGCATCCATAAGATTCTTCATAACCAAACTCATAGGTTGGTCCATTATGAATTTCATAGTAATTAATTCTATCGCCAATATATTTAAAACCAGTTAAAACTTGTTCAGTCTTAATGCCATAAGTTGCCGCTACTTCCTTGCCTAATTCACTTGTGACTACAGTATTAAACATAACTCCATCTTTACTTAATGTACCTTTTTTCTTTTTCTCGCTAAATAAATAATCCATTAATATAGCAGCTGATTCATTTCCAGTAATTAAGGTATATTCACCATCTTTATTCTTGCAAGCAAGTCCAACTCTATCTCCATCTGGATCTGTCATACAAATTAAATCTGCATCGATTGATTTAGCAAGTTTGATTGGTTCAATAAATGCTCTTGCATCTTCTGGGTTTGGTGAAAGTGTTCCACTAAAATCTGGATCAGGTGTACATTGACTCTCAACTGGATAAACTTCATAACCACAATCTTTAAAAACACGCATTGCATTTACATAGCTTGTCCCATGATTTGGGGTATAAACAATTTTAAAGCCTTTTTTATCTAAATCTGGATTAACTTGAATTTCTTCACACAATGAAACATAGGTATCATCCACTTCTTTTTCAAGTATGATTTGTTCTCCTCTTTTTTGTTCTTGAGGAACTTCAACCTCTAATTCGTTTGGTAATTTATTAATAATTCTAATTAAAGGCTCGATTTTTGATGGGACCATTTGGCAACCAGTTTCATCGTAAACTTTGTAACCATTATATTCTTTTGGATTATGTGAAGCAGTAATCATAATTCCAGCATCACATTTTTTATATCTAACAGCGTAAGAAAGTTCTGGCGTTGGTCTTAAAGAATCAAATAAATAAGTTTTAATACCCATTTGATTTAAGATATCACTACATTCAAGAGCAAATTCTCTTGAAAAATGACGATTATCATGAGAAATAGCAACACCTTTTTCCCTGGCATGTTGATGGAATTCTTTAAGATAAATGCCAAGTGCAACCGTAACTCTTTTAATTGTAAAATAGTTCATTCTATTTGTTCCAGGTCCTAAGATTCCTCTTAAACCACCAGTACCAAATTCAATGTCTTTAAAGAAGGCTGCATCTTTAGTTTTGTCATCCATTTTTTGTAAAACTTCTTTGTCTTCTTTGCTTACTTTATCGCTATTTAACCAACGATTGTAATTATCAATTGTTTTAGTTTCCATAATTCCTCTCCCTCAACTCTAATTAAATTTAATTATAACTTATTTATGTTATAAATAAAGTTTAATGATAGAAGTATATCTTTTTCTTTTTTAGGGAGTTCTGCGATAAATTCTTTATTTTTTAGATATGACAACGTTCCTTTTATATCGCCAAATTTAATTTTATACGAATGCAAAAATTGATTTTCGAATTTATATTTTTTATAAAATTCTTTATTAAAATTAAAATCTCCATATTTAGTATCACCAACGATTGGGTGATCAATATATGATAAATGAACTCTAATTTGATGGGTCCTGCCTGTTAAAAGATGGACTTTAATTAAGCTAAGTTCATTGTTGGAAAAAATAACTTCATATTCGGTTCTTGCATCTTTTGCTCCATCTTTTTTGCTTCCAACATGAACCAAATTCGTTTTAGCATTTTTAATTAGAGGTGCATTTATTTCACCCTTTTTATTTTTAAATTCACCAACAGTTAAAGCTAAATAATATTTTTCAAGATTATCTCTTGTCTTAAACATTTCCCCAAGTTCTTTTGATGCAGCAAGAGTTTTTGCAAATATGCACACTCCACTTGTATTTCTATCAAGTCGATGAACTGGAGAAGGAATAAAGTCTAATCCATTATTCTTAAATTCCTTTTTATGAATTAAATAAGCTCTTACATAATTTGTTAAAGTATTGTTTTTTTCATTTTCATCTTTAACAACTAAAACTCCAATTGGTTTATTTAATACCAAAATATTTTCATCTTCATAAATGATATCTAGATTATATTTAATATTTTCAATTTCTTTTGGGTCGTTAAATTCCTCAAATTGTTTGTCTGTAACATATATTTCAACAAGATCACCATCATGCAAAATATAATTTTCTTTTACCCAACGTCCATTCACTTTTACATCTTTCTTTCTAAATGTTTTATATATAAAAGAAAGAGGGGCTTTGTTAAAATACTTTTTGACAAATTTATCTATTCTTTGATTTTCGTTATCTTTTGTAATTTTTATCGATTTCACAATGAATAATTTACCATATTTTTGGTGTATTTAATAAACTTTTTTGATATAATCATTAAGCGTTCAAATAAAACGTTTTGGAGAAATACCCAAGTGGCTGAAGGGGTGGGCTTGGAAAGCTCATAGGTCTGTAACAGGACGCGGGGGTTCAAATCCCCCTTTCTCCGCCAATTATAAAACACTAAAAAAGATGCACAGTTGTGCATCTTTTTTTATTTCTTATCTTCTTGAACTACTGTTGAAACTACAGGAGCTTCGCTAATTGTTGATGATTCAATAACTTTGTTTTGAACTTCAACCATTTTCTTAAGTCTTTGCTCTTTTCTTGCTTGTCTTTCTTTATCACGATCTTCGTTTTTGCTAGCAAGCGAAAAAGTAATTGAAATAATAATTGCCCCGACTAAAAGTAAAACAATTCCCCAGAAAGTAAAACCTAAAGGTTTATTTCCAAAAAATTCTTTTAATTTTGCATCTCCTAAAAGAAGTGAATTTTTGGAAGGAGCAACATTAATACTGCGACCAATAATATCGAGTACATCAAAAACGAAACCAGTAACAAATAATACTGCCCCGATTACAAACCAAACAATTTGTTTGGTTGAAAAAGATTTAAAAAATAGCTTTAATCCTTTTGTTTCTTTACTTTTATTAGCCACGATAACACCTTCAACTTATAAACTATTTGGCTTCTCCACCATCTTTATTTTCTTCTGGTTTAACTTCTTCAGTTTTTGGAGCTTCAGCATTTTTTGCTTCTTCTTGAGCTTTTTGGTTATCAGAAATTAATTCTTTGAGCATTGGTTCATATGTTGCTTTCCAACCTTTTTCAGCATCTTCAACAAAGACACTTAATTCAATGCCAATTTCATTATAAACATCTTGGAAGTTCTTTCCTTTTGGAAGATCTCTCTTACCAGTCATCATTTCGATGTATTTGAAAATTTCGTCTAAAGCATTTGTATAGATATCATCAGTACATGTTGCTTGAGCTCTAACAAGGTTAATTAAACCAACAAGTTTATTTAAATCTTGTTGAATAAAGTTACTTTGAGGTGATGGTTGACCATTTGTTTCTCTCATAGCTTTATTGAATTCTTCAAATTGCTTTCTAATTTCATTAATTAAAGTCATTAAAGCAACTGCACGATAAAATCTTTCATCAGCTTTTAATAATGCAACAACTCTTTCATCTTTTAAATTGTGTTGTTCAGCATATTGTTCATGAATACGAATAACGTTATTTAAAGATTCGTGAAGTGGAATTACACCTTCAAAAATTTTAATATTTTGGGCATGATCAACTCTAATTCCTTCTGGTGCTTTTTTAATAACAGCTGAATTGTCGCTATAAAAATCTTCACCGAACTTTTCACATTCTTTTAAAAGTGCTTGACCTTTTTCTCCGTTTTGGTCAATAAAAACTTTTAATGGTGAATTTACTTTAATTTCATTAACAACACCATTACGTTTGTAATCGTAGAATGTTTCTTCATACTTATCTCTTGGTAATGTGTACTCTAAAGTATCTCTAATAAGTGAATTGTAGTAAACCAATGAGACAATAACTCTACTAATTGTTTCCATATTAATAATCCTCTCCTATGCACCTTTGTGCATTACATAGTATATAATACTATTTTTTTATAATATATCTACTTAAATCTTCGTATCTAGAAATGGTAAATTTCGCATATTTTCTAATAACTTCTGGAGCCTTTAACATACAAAAACTGGTCTCAGGAAATTCTTTAAACATTGAAATATCATTTCCGCTATCACCAACAACAAGTATCTCATCATCCTTAATGTTTCTAAGGTTACAATAATCTCTAATTCTCGAACCTTTATTACAATCTTTTGGGGTAATTTCAATAACTTGGTTGCACCATGAAGATTCAATATTTGTAAAAGCGTTACGAATCATTTTATTAAGTTCCATCGCTTGTTTTTTCTTTCGTGGAGTAATACCAATAAAGAACATTAACTTATAAATTTTTTGATTATTAAATGCATCTTCAAAGTCTTTTTCATTTTTGTAACAAATTTCGCCATAATTTCCTAATAATTTGTTATAAAGGATATACATATATTTAAAAATCGCACGTCCTTTTCTAACTTTAACGTATAACCCCTTTTCAGTCATAATTAAAACAGCTGGCAGTTTATAAATTTTAGTTACATCATCAATAATTTCTTTAACTTCTTCTTTATCAATACAATTACTTGTTATTGTTTCGCCATTTTCGTATAAAATTGCTCCGTTATATCCGATAAGAATGCATTCTCTACCTATAGCTTTTTCTACTTTTTTACCATATTCAATCGATCTTCCGCTAGCCAAAATAACTTTCCCGCCATTATCTATAAAAGATTGGAGGAAAAATAAATTTTCTTTTGATACAAGATTTTTCTTATCTTTTGGATAAAAAAGTGTTCCATCTAAATCTGTTGCAATATATTTAATCATAAAAAAATGAGTTGCCTTTCGGCTAACTCATTTTAATTAACGTTTAATTAAATATCAACTTTATTTTCAGCTTGAATCAAGCCATATCCACCATCATTTCTTTTATATAAAACGGAAATTCTCTCATCCTCACTATCTAAATATAAGAAGAAATTATGACCTAAAGCTTCCATTCTTGTAATGGCTTCTTCCATTTCCATTGGTTTTAATTCGAATGATTTTGTACGGACTAATTCAGCATTCATTTCTTCGTTTTCTTCATCTTGGAGATTTTCATAAATAATTGATTTGCCTAAACTTTCATGCCCATACTTTTTAAGCATCTTGGTTTTTAATTTACGCATTTCGCCTATTAATTTATCAATCGCTAAATCAACAGCAGCATATAAATCATCATGTACAACTTCTGCTCTAAATGTCATTTCTTTCGTAAATACAGTAACTTCGATTTTTTGAGCAGTTTTGTAGGTTCTACATACTGCACGACATAAAATTTCCTCATCATCATCAAAATATTTTTCCATTCTCTTCAACTTTTTCTTAATAGCATCAGAAATAGCTTCGGTAATTACGATATTTTTGCCTACAATTTGAAATTTCATATAGATTATCCTCCTTATGTACGACAAGACTTTCGCCTTACACTAATATTATAAATTGTGGGCCCTTTTTTTAATAGCGTTTTAATAAAAAAATTGAATTTTTTTAAATTTACAAAAAGAAATCATTAAAAAATTGTAAATGCTATTCTGAACTTGTAGTTTTCTGCTAATTCAAAATGTAGGTATCTT
>CAVKEL010000047.1:0-7329 GCA_963655445.1 Acutalibacteraceae bacterium
AGTAATGAGTAAAATGCCAATCGTTACAGCTCCTCAGGGGACAACCTTAGATGAGGCTAAAGAAATTCTTTGGGATAATAGAATTGAAAAATTACCAATTGTTGATAAAGAAAATCATTTAATTGGCCTTCTTACTAGTAAAGATATAGATAACGCAAAAAATTTCCCTTATGCTTGTAAAGATTCTCATGGACGTTTACGTTGTGGAGCTGCTGTTGGTGTAGGTGCAGACACAATTGAAAGAGTTAGAGCACTTGTTGCTGCTGGAGTTGATGTTATCACTGTTGATTCAGCTCATGGTGATTCAAAGAACGTTATAAATATAGTTAAAGAGATTAGAAAAGAATTTCCAAATTTAGATTTAATTGCAGGAAATATTGTCACTGCTGAAGCTGCAAAACATTTAATTGATGCGGGAGTTGATGCAGTTAAAGTGGGCATTGGACCTGGATCAATTTGTACAACACGTATTGTTGCTGGAGTTGGCGTCCCACAAATTACAGCAGTCGGAGATGTTTATGAATATTGTAAATCACGTGGAATTTGCGTAATTGCTGATGGAGGAATTAAACAATCCGGCGATATTGTTAAAGCTTTGGCAGCTGGTGCTGATTGCGTAATGCTAGGATCAATGCTTGCTGGATGTACCGAAGCACCTGGAGACGAAGTAATTTTTTCAGGTCGTAAATTCAAAGTTTACGTTGGCATGGGATCTTTAGCAGCTATGAAAAGAGGTAGTGCTGATAGATATTTCCAAAATAAAAATACTCAAACAAAGAAATTAGTTCCTGAAGGTATTGAGGGACGTGTTCCATTTAAGGGTGATTTAAGTGATACCATTTACCAACTATGTGGCGGTATTAGAAGTGGCATGGGATATTGCGGATGTAAAAATATTCCTATTTTAAAAGAAAACGCTAAATTTATAAGAATTACTGCTTCAGGATTAAAAGAAAGCCATCCACATGATGTTAATATTACTGTAGAAGCACCAAATTATTTTAAGGATTAATTATGTTTGATAAGATTATAGTTTTAGATTTCGGTTCACAATACAATCAATTAATTGCACGTCGTATAAGAGATATGCACGTCTACTCCGAACTTTTACCACATACGATAAAAGCAGAAGAGATTAAAGAAATGGGCAACGTAAAAGGCATTGTTTTTTCGGGTGGTCCTAAATCTGTTTATGATAACGATGCATTTGATGTTGATACAAAAATATTTAATTTAGGAATCCCTGTTTTAGGAATTTGCTATGGAATGCAATTAATTTCTAAAAAATTCGGTGGCAAAATAAGTCGTGGATCAATCAGAGAATATGGTTTAAATACAATTGATATTGTAAAAGATTCACTTTTATTTGATGAATTGCCACAAAAGCAAGATGTATGGATGAGTCATGGCGATCATGTTGAAGTTTTGCCTAATGATTTTACTTTAGTTGCTAAAAGTTCTGCAGGATTAATTGCAAGTATTGAAAATACTGAAAAGAACATATATGCTGTTCAATTTCATCCTGAAGTAAGAAATAGTGTTTATGGATTAGATATAATCAAAAACTTTGTTTTTAAAATTTGCAAAGCTAAAGATAATTGGTCAATGGCAAATTATATTAACATGCAAATTGAAAAGATTCGCGAAGAAGTTGGTGACAAAAAAGTGCTTTGTGGTTTATCAGGCGGAGTTGATTCAACTGTTGTTGCAGTTTTATTATCTAAAGCCATTAGAAAACAACTAACATGTATGTTTATCGATCATGGTTTGCTCCGTAAAAATGAAGGTGATTTAGTTATGGAATCTCTTAAACCATTTGATATGAACGTAATAAAGATTGATGCTAAAAATAGATTTCTAACTAAACTAAAAGATGTAGAAGATCCAGAAGCTAAAAGAAAAATAATAGGAAATGAATTCATTTATTGCTTTGATGAAGAATCTAAAAAGCTAGGCGAATTCGATTACTTAGCTCAAGGCACACTTTATACAGATGTAATTGAATCAGGAACTGGAACAGCTCAAAGAATCAAGGCCCACCACAATGTAGGTGGATTGCCAAAAGATATGAAATTCAAATTGATCGAACCACTCAATATTTTATTTAAAGATGAGGTAAGAGCTTTAGGATTAGAATTAGGTTTACCATATAATATCGTTTGGAGACAACCATTCCCAGGTCCAGGACTTGCAATTAGAATTATCGGACCAATCACAGAAGAGAAAATTAGAATTGTTCAAGATAGCGATGCAATCTTAAGAGAAGAAATCGCAAAAAATCATTTAGAAAAAGATATTTGGCAATATTTCACTGCCCTTACCAATATGAAAAGTGTTGGTGTTATGGGTGATGAAAGAACGTATTCATATGCCATAGCAATTAGAGCAGTAACATCAATTGATGGCATGACTGCCGATTTTGCGCGTATTCCTTACGATATACTCGCACAAATTTCTACTCGTATAGTAAATGAAGTTAGAGGAGTTAATAGAGTACTTTTAGATGTTACTAGTAAACCTCCAGCAACAATAGAATTTGAATAATAACACACATCAGCAAACTATTATGTGGCCAACTCAATTCGATCTACAATGTGTCTTGAATGTAGGAAACACAATAAAACTGCCGTATTTTTATATTTATAGTATTAAACCCTTTTTAGAAATATAAATTGAGTTTTTCTAAAACATCCTTTAATACTTGTTGTCTTTATATTGTTTGTTATTTTTTGGTACATACTCCAACATAAATCTTGCTAAATATTTCTTTTTATGGTCAAAAAAATTATTTCTAAATTCTTGCTTTTGGATTTTGATATTGTCCATGATTTTTTGTTTTGCTTCCACATTCAATTGCAAACTTAGGACAACGATGAAGGCAACCTAAACACATTGAACATTTTTCTTTAACCCATACGGGTTTCTTATTTATCATTGATATCGCATCAACAGGACATTTTTTTGCACACAAACCACAACCAATACAATTTTTATTTACAGTGAAGCGTTTTGTAACTCTTTTCTTTTTGTCGTAAAGAGGTTGAGAAATAGAGTAAGCTATGAATGATGGTGTTTGCCCTTTCATTCTATTTTTATGTTCTCTTTTTGAAATGCTTTCGATAATATTTTTAATTTCTTGATCAGTATTCTTTGCAAATTTATCTTGTTTTTTCTTTGTTGATATATCAAAAATAGGTGTATATGTGTCTACCATTCTAATTGAGTAGAAGGAATCTATTTTTTTATCTTTCACTAAATTTTGAGCCATTGGACCAATTGCACCAGGTGTTGTTCCATATGTTGCAACAAAGAAGAAATATTTAGCATTAATTTT
Source organism: Acutalibacteraceae bacterium (assembly GCA_963655445.1). GTDB lineage: Bacteria > Bacillota_I > Bacilli_A > RFN20 > CAG-826 > Onthovivens. The sequence goes on from CAVKEL010000047.1 coordinate 3,335, forward strand.
GGCTTTAATCAAAAAATCCTTAACTATACTAGGCAATCCCCAAAAATAAGTAGGAGAAATTAAGCCAATTACTTCATCATTAAAATTAAATTTATTCTCTTTTATAAGCTCGGGAATAAATAAAATTGTATCATTTTCTTTAGCTAACATATTAGCAACATATTTTGAATTTCCTGTTGCTGAAAAATAAATAATAGTCATCTTACCACCTCACTTTTCCACCATTAAATCCATGCCAGCCACCATCAATATGAATATCACTGGCCGTTAATAATTTCATTCTTGCATCAATTAAACATTTAACTAAAAAACCTAAATCTTCTGGGTTGCCAGATTTATCTATTGCTTGTTTATTAAAATATTTAGCAACGCTATTAGGTCTTTCTTTTAAATCCGCTTCCCCAATATCTGTTAAGAAATTAGAAGGAGAAATTGAAAGTATTCTAATTTCATTATCTTTATAGAATCTTTTTGAAACTTTTTTAGAATAATAAACTACAAAACATTTGCTAATTGCATAGGCTAGGTTAGCTGCATTTTTCTTTCCAAAAAGTCTAGAAAGTTTAACCATGCCCATTTCGCATTTGTAAGGATTAGATTCGATTAATCTATAAATGTGTTTTGGACGAAGAGGTCGTGGAATTTCGTATGCACATATTGATGCAATATTTATGATACATCCACCTTTTATCATCTCTTTATAAAATACTTCCGATATATAAAATGTTCCTAAACCATTTATATCAATTATTGTTTTGTTGTTCTTTGTTTTTGGAGGGGCAACTCCTGCTGCGTTTATAACTGCCCAAATTTCTCCAAGTGACTTGGCGTATTTTAATAATTCTTGCACTGATTTTTTATTTGAAACATCACATACATGATAAAAACATTTGATTCCATTCTTTTCTAGTTTTTCTTTTGCTGATAGTAATTTCTTTTCATTTGTGCCACTTATAATAACTAAATATCCTTCTTTTCCTATCTCATTTGCACAAGAAAAACCAAGTCCACTTCCACCACCTATAACTACTACTATTTTATTCATATGATCACCTCTAAAGTTTTTTATTGATTTTTATTAATAACCCACAAAATATCTTTTTTTCTTCTTCTGAAATTGAAGAAAGAGACTCATCAAAGATTTTATTTAAAGATTTATCATTTTTAGCATAAACTTTCTCTATTTTCTCAGTTAGATAAAGATTAGATTCTCTTTTATCATATTTTGATTTCTTTTTTTCAATGTATTTCTTTTTACAAAGTTTATTTACAATCTGACTTACAGCAGATTTTGTTACACCCATTTTTTTAGATAATTCAACAAGACTGATACCTTTATGAATATGAATTTCGGAAAGATAGGACACTTCTTTATATGACATATTTGAAAAACATTCTTTATATGATTCGCTGCTTACATATCTTTCCATGAATTTGTTATATAGCTCATTAAATAACTGAATAAATTCCATACATATACCTCAAATTAGTTAAGTTTCTTAACTATTTTAATATACAAATTTCTATTTGTCGATAATTTTTAATTCTTTAAAAAAGGACCAAACCAATATGGTTTAGTCTCATAATTTGCATATGGTGCCCAGTACAGGACTCGAACCTGCACGGTTTCCCAATGGATTCTAAGTCCATCGTGTATACCAATTTCACCAACTGGGCAAATCTTTATTTCTCTAAGTATTATAAAGATTTGTAATAAAATTTCATTAACAATTAAATCGAAAATAGAAGTTTTTTCAAAAGATCAAATGCTTTTTTACTGCTCGCAGAAACATTTTCAAGATAATCTTTACCAGCGCCTTCAAGGGTGTCACTAATGCACTTTATTGCAGCACACATCACTTTATTCTTAATACAAACTCTTATAATTGCAGCGGATTCCATGTCACAAATAGATGCATTAAACTCATCATCTAATTTCTTTTTAAGGGCTTTGTCAACAATGAATTTATCGCCACTTGCACAAATCACAGGTGAAATAGTTGGCATGAGTTCAATAATTTTATCGTTCAAGAATGAACTTGTCTTCATGTATACATCTTGAATATCAAGATATTCACCAACTCTAGTTCCATCAACACTTGATGCATCAAAATCATAATGAACAACTTTATCAATAAGAAAAAGATCTTGTACTTTTAATCCAGGTTTTAAAGCACCAACAACTCCATAATTTAGAACATATTCAACGCCAAAAACAGAAATCAAAAATTGAGTTCCTGCACTTGCATCAATTTCACCATATCCACTTCTTAAAACATAAATTTCATTATTATTAATTACAGTTTTATCAACTTCAAAACAAGTATTATTTACTTTTTCAATTTCAAATGAATTATCCTTCAAAAAAGAATTAAATTCATCTTTAACAGCAACTATAATTCCTATTTTTTTCATCTTTTATTCCTTTATAAATCTGTATATTTAGTGGCTTTGCCTTTGCATTTTTCAATTGGATATTTTTTAGCAGTTTCATCAAGTTTTCTTTCAACAATTTCTTTAATATCTACATTTAAAACATGTGCCATTTGAATGCAATAATTTATAACATCAGCAAGTTCGTCTTCAACATGCTTTTTATCTTTAATTTCTTCTGACCATTGAAAACATTCTAAAAGTTCATTAGCTTCAATGCTAATTGATTTAGCAAGATTTTCTAGAGAATGAAATTGATCCCAATCTCTATCGCTAACAAATTTAACTATTTTTTCTTCTAATTCTTTTAATGAATCCATACAATTATTTTATCCTTAATCCTTGTTTATTTCAGTAAAATCTATCTAAGTGAAGGCTTTGTTTCTTCTCTTAAATAATCTAATAAATCTTTATCATCTTTAAAGAATGGACTTAATTTTTCATAAACCCATTTGTGATAATTATTTAACCAATTAATTTCATCATCACTCATAATTGATAAATCAAGTGCTCTAGTATCAATTGGAACACAAGTAATAGTTTCAAATTTATAAAAAACTCCCATATCAGTTTCGAAAGCTGGCACACAAAGAAGATTATTTTCAATTCTAATACCATATTTGTTTTCTTTATAAACTCCAGGTTCAACCGTTGTGATCATGCCTGGAACAAGTTCATAAGAATCATCTCTTTCTGGAACAATTCTATATCTAAAACCATTTGGACCTTCGTGCACGTTTGAAATATATCCGACACCATGGCCAGTTCCACACTTATAGTCTAATCCCTCCTTCCACATTATTTCTCTAGACTTAATATCTAATGTCACACCACAAGAATGTTCAATGAATATAGAGGTAGTTAAAGCAATAACTGATTTTAAAGTTAAAGTATAATCATGGATATATTCTTTGCTTAAAACTTCTTTTAATGGATAAGTTCTTGTAGTATCGGTTGTTCCGCCATAATATTGACCACCACTATCTACTAAAAGTTCTGTATCATTACTCGTAACTAAAGAATTTTTATCTTTGGTTGGACCATAATGCATTTGTGCAGCATTTGGACCAACTGCTGCAATTGTTGTAAAACTAAGTTCAAATAAACGTTTGTTTTCTCTTCTAAATTTTTCAAGTTGTTCACTATAATCAAATTCAGAAAGATTTTTTTCTAAATTATTTTTTAAAAAATAACCGAATTTAACCATTGCAACACCATCTAAAATTTGGATTTCTTTCGTATTTTTAATCTCTACTGGTCCTTTAATGGATTTCATTAAATAACTTGGATTTTTCTTATTAACAACATGTTTTAATTCGTTAAATAATCTTGCATTGATTCTTGATTTATCAACTAAGGTAATAACATTTTCATGTAATTTTAAAAAATCTACAATTTCATCATATTCATGAATTACAATCCCGTCTATTTCAAAATCAATTTTCTTTTTATCAATAAATAAATGGTTTCCATATTCTTTTGATAAATATAAATATGAATAGAAAACTGGTGTACATTCAATATCGTTGCCTCTTAAATTTAAAACCCATGCAATATCATCT
>CAVKEL010000048.1:0-3007 GCA_963655445.1 Acutalibacteraceae bacterium
TTTATAGCGTTAGAAAAAAAGGTAACTCCTATTATTTTAGCGTAGATGGCTTGACTGATAGTTACGAAACTGTAATATCATTTGACGAAGATAATGAAGTAGAATATTGCCATTGCACCTGCCCACACTTTGCTTCAGGAAAGCTTTGCAAACATTTATATGCAAGTTTATTAAAACTAGATGATATTTTTGAAGGAAGAGACAAATCTTTAATAATCGAATCTGAACAAACAAATGTCATTAATAACAAACCTCAAGAATCAAAAGAAAACGAAAGCACAAATAATTCAAATATTAAAAAATCAAAAATGTCTAATGATGATTTAGCTCAATTTAGAATTTATTGTAATTCATATGATGTAGATCTAACTCAAATGAATAGTTTTTTAGATAAATTTGAATTAAATAGTCATGATCTTGCAATGCTTTTTTCAATTTTAAGAAAAACAAAACCAATGGAAATATTTTTAAACCATTTTGAAAATAAATTAGATAGTGAGTTCTTTAAAGAAATAGATTTAGCTTCATTTCCACTTAGTACTCCTTTTAAAGCACTTATTCCATTTTTATTAGGTCATGGAGATATGCTCCAATATTTAAACTATAGTTCTTTAACTGAGATATTTTCCCATCATCGAGTACCTCAATTGCAAGATCGCATTACATTATTGTTCCTTTGTTTAAATTTAAATTTCAAAGAAGCTATTAGTATCTTTTTTGCTGATTCAGAAAATGTTTTAAATTTCTTCCAAATGAATTCATTAATAAATTATATGAAGACAAATATGACAAAAGAAGAAATCTTAGTTGCATTAGATAATAGGATAAAATCAAAAGAAATATCTAGGATGGAATCAGCATTTCTTTATCCATATTTTAGCGAGGAAATAAAAACAGATTACGATAATTTTTTTAAAAAGAATTATGTTGCACATTTAAATGTAGAATCTTATTACAGTTATTATGACTATGAGCATGAATTTTATTATGGTTTACCATTAAACCGAACATTTTATGATTTACTTAAAAACCAATCTACAAACTCTCTTTTAGGATATGATATAAAAATTTTGTACTATCTAAGAGATAAAGTTTTTACTAGTAAAGATAATTTGATTTTTGCAAAACGTTTTAAACAACTTGCAGCATCTTTATTTAGATCAAAAAATCCAGATTTAACAAAATTATATTGCAGCCTAGCTATCATTTTAGAATATGGAGACAATAACACTATTATCAAAAGTCTTGAACCAAAAGCAATTTCTTATTTTTCTAATCTTTTTAATATCTATAATTGCAAATATATTGAATTAATCGAACTATTTTATAAACTTTCACTTAAATCTGGATCAAAAGAAGATAGATCGATTTCAAACTATAATAAGGGGGCTTAATATGTATTTATCAAAAATTAAACAACAAGATATTAAAACATTTAATTCAGATATTATTGTTAAGTTTCGTGAAGCATTAGAAAATAACAAAATTAATATTCGATATTCTGTTGATGCTATAAATCATACAATAACTTATTTTTTCTATGATACTAAGTTTGGTGGATGTTCTTTTAGAGTTAATTCTGATGGAGATATTCGTTATAAAAATGAATCTACAATGTTTCCATCAATTCCATTAGCTGATGTGTTTATTAAGTATTTGTATGATCTTGAAAAAACTTATGATGATGAAACATTAAAAGCACTCTATCCTGATTTCTTTGATGAAGAAATTATTAAAAGGGATATGAGTGAAGAAGAAAAAATGCAATATGACGAAACTAAAAATAATTTCATTCAATTATTGTCTACAATTAATACTAAAAATGATGATAGTCAAGTTATTGAACCAGAAAAATTATTTTTTAGATTAGATGTTGATTGTGATGGGTATTACAATACAGTTTCTTTCAATATTGAAGCAATAAGTTTAAATATAAAAAAGAAATACTCTTTTAATAAAGCTTTCGAGCGTTTTATATTAGAAGGAAATCCAATTGAAGAAAAATCCAAAGCAATATTGCTTACTTTTTCTCCTTTATATAAAAAATCTACTTATTCTTATTATTCAAGCGAAAGTAATCTTTATAAAACAATAATTGGACAAGGAATTAAGGCTTTATTAAATCAAGAATCTATAAAAACTTCATTAAAACCACTTACTTTTAATGAAGAAGAATATGATTTAGAAAAGGAAATAAAACATATCCAAGTATCAATTGATAAAGATGGTAATATCATTTCTCCATTTAATGATAATGCTAATTCATTCTTCTATGATTTTGGTATTTCTAAAGAACTTGTTTATTTTGATACTAAAAAACATTTAGCAACTTATATTACTTTAAATTCAGATGCTGAAAAGAAGTTACTTATTTTTAAATCGGAAAATCCATTATTTAATACAAAATTTTTTAAAAAAGAAATTTCTGAGGCGCTTGTTCCTACTATTAAAGATGTTGTAAGTGTTGATTCTACTTTTCTTAGTGAATCAATGAAAAAAATAGATCATATTGAATACTATATTGATTTAAATAAAGATAGTCTTGAATTGATTTGTAAATCAATATATTTCATTAATGGTAAAGAAGTTTCTAAAGAAGAATATTGTTTTACAAGAAACCATGATGTAGACGATTTTATTTTAGAATTATCTAATTTAAATATGCCTGAAAATGGCATTGTTGATGATGATGAAGTCATTGCAAATTTTATAACTACACCACTAACAAATTTAAAAAGAACATGTCAAGTTTTTATTTCTGATGAGGTTAAAAAATTAAAAAGAAAACCAGTTTCAAAAATTAATGTTGTTATCGAATCAAATCAAGATTGGTTCTCTCTTCATTTTGAATCTAATGAATACACAGAAGATGAAGTTAATGAAATTTTGACTGCTTATAAGAAGAAAAAGAAATATTATCGTTTAAGAAATGAGATTCTTGTTTTAGATGAAGGAAATGGTCAAGAGATGATTTCTTTAATGAATGATTTTGATTTAAAAGAAAATA
>CAVKEL010000049.1:0-12910 GCA_963655445.1 Acutalibacteraceae bacterium
GTTGATTTTTAAGAAACTTAATTTATTAGAAACTGATACTTTGTGCTCAAAAAATAAAAATAAAACGAAATTATTTCAAAAGAATAAATAAAAAGTTCGAATTATAAACTTTTATATTGTTTCGATTCGAACTAATTATTTAAGTTTCAAGTATAAATTTTTTTATGCCTTAACTGAATTTAATAAGCCATCATCAATCTTACCCCAGTTTTTAGCACCAGGGACTTTAACATAAATACCAACAACAATTTCATCTCCGCTTGTGTAATCGAAAGTATCTGATACTTTAGAATCCCAGTTACCATATGAAGTAATTGATAAGGATTTTTTAGCAACAATTTCACCATTTATTTTTGCATATAAATATGCTGTATAATCTTCGCCACAATCTCCTCCCATAATAGAGATACCAAATTTATATTTTCCTGTTGGAAGATTTTCTACCTTTTGCTCAATACTAAATTCTGTTGCGTTAGCTGCTTCACTCCAAAAGTGACCATGTTTAGTTCCCGTTAAAGAATCGGTTGATTTATCTTCAACTTTTAATTCTTCAGTCTTACCACTTATATTATTAAATGTCCATCCTTCTTCGCCATCTTCAAAACTATAATTTGTTAAGAAATTATATTCAACCATTGAAACATAACAAGTTGCTTCCATTCCATCGTTAGTTTTACCTTTGATAGTGTACTTCTGTGGTCCATTATTTTTCATTTCATCATAATCAACGTTTTCCCAAGTTACAGCAACTTTCTGTTTTGAACCATCATTCATGACTGCATTAACTTCGCTAGGAAGGACAATTTCACCATTTAAATCACAGATAATAGTTGTGTCTTCAATTGCATCTGCTTTCCAAGAAACAGTATTTCCATTATTAACAAGTAACCAAGTTTTTAGTGATTCTAACGCTTTACCTTCTGAATCAAAAAACGCTTGGTTATCAACTGCACATCCGCCATACCATTTACCAGCATCATCTGGATCATAATCTTTTGCATAACTTGATGCCCATCCTGAGCCATATTTTTCCCAAATTGGTAAATTTTCTTCATAACTATTTCCACCAACAGAAATCCAACAACCTTCCCAATAGAAAACACCAATTCCACGTTTCATATCATGGACTGCTTCAATAACATCAACTAATTGATTTGATTGTCCTTGGATTGTATATGGATGAGGTTGATAAACGCTTCCGCCTGCACCAATGGTATTACCATAAAAATCAGAGTCTTCTGTTGTGAATGCGTAACTTGTTTCTGCAACCATCACATCTTTATCGTAAGTATCACTAATATAATCTAATGTATCTTTTAAGTTTTCTAATGTGCCATGCCAATATGGATAATAACTTGATGCAAAAACATCATAATCTAGTTCATAATATGCAAGCTTTGAAGCATATGTTTTATATTGATCAGATTTTTCAGGATTTGCAAAATGAACTGCAATTTTAGCGCTTGGATAAACTTCTCTACAAGCCTTGCTTCCTTCTATCATAAGCATTGCTTTATTAAACCAAGTTGTTTCTCCAGCAAGTCCATTATTAATTTCATTACCAATTTGAATCATTCCAACAGCTACACCAGCTTCTTTAAGTTTCGTTAAAGATTCAAATGTGTATGTATATAATGCTTCTTTTTTAGCGTCAACATCCATATCTTTCCAAGCTTTTGGAACCATTTGTTTCGATGGATCGGCCCAAAAATCGCTATAGTGAAAATCAACTAGCATCTTCATACCATATTTTGTTGCGCGTTTTCCAAGTTCAACAGCAGTGTCAATTGTGCAATTTCCACCACCATAACCATTTCCATTAGCATCGAATGGATCATTCCAAACTCTTACACGAACATAATTCATTCCATAATCTGCAAGAATCTTAAAAACATCTTCTTCTTCGCCTAAAAAGTTAAAATATCTAACTCCACTATTTTCTAAACTAAGAACTTGCGAAACATCCATTCCTTTAATGAAATCATCGCTCAATTCTACCTTTTTAATGTATAAACTTGATTCTACATTCTCTTTTGGATTATAAGGATTTGGAACAGGGTCGCTATTACCTCCTCCGCACGAAAAAAGTAACGCACCAACAAATCCGCACGTCAACAAAAATCTCCATTTTGTTTTCATAAAAATAACCTTTCTATCTTAAAATAACCGACGTCTTACCACCTAATTTTAACATATTATTTGTTTTTGAGGCGGCATTTATTCCAGCATACGAATTAATTTCGTTATAATCGTAGTTTGATAAATCGATTTCAACTTCTTCATCTCCAGTATTATGAATAACCATACATGAACTATTATCGAGTTTAGCAATAAAACCACCAACAGACTTAGAAGACTTTAAATCAACTAATTCATAAGTTCCATTGCTAATTTCTTTATTATAATTTCTCATCATAATTAACTTTTTATAATGATTGTATAAACTTTCTTTTTCTTTAAGATGTTCTATTACTGTTCCATTAATTTGTTTATCTTTCGAGAATGTTGTTCCAATTGGATCTTTAACAGTATCATCATCTCCCCAAAGCATTGCAAGTCTTCTATTTGCATCGGTGTTTGCACTACCTCTTGAACCTTTCATACCAATTTCTTCACCATAATAAATAAATGGGGTTGTATTAGTTAATAAAAGTAAAGAAGCTGCACTATAGGCATTTCCAGAATTAATAGATAAATATCCAGCTGCTCTATCCATATCATGATTTGAAATAAATGGTGCCATTACATTCTTGCTATTTATTTTTTTAATATCGTTGTTATAGGAAATTAAGTTTGAAATATATGTTGATACATTGCCGCCTTTTGCAGCCATAGATATTAATCCTTCAGCTTGCGAAAATGAAAAATCAAAGCAATCAACACCTTCATAATAATTTTTAATTAATTGAACACCATCCCATACTTCAGCAACACAATAAACATCGCTATTGATCTTTCTTAATTCATTCATGTACCATTTCCAAAAATCAATAGAAGCAGTATTATCACCATAATAAATATACTTTGCTGCATCAAATCTAAATCCATCAATTCCTAATTCTAAATAGTAGCGCGCAATCTTTAAAACTTCATCTCTGACTTCTTCATTATCAAAGTCAAGCTCAGGCATTCCACCATCAAAATTACATTCATACATGTATTTTGTTCCATCAATAGATCTGAAAGTTCTACCAGCAGGAATTTCACTTGATAAACATTTTGAATAATAACTTGCGTATTTATCTTCTAAGTTACCATTAATTAAATCTGTTTTAAATTTAACAAACCATTCAGAATTGCTAGAAGTATGATTGATTGGTAAATCAATAATTAAAGTAATTCCTCTTTTATCACATTCATCAATCAATTCTTTTAAATCATCCATTGTTCCATAATTTGGATCTATAGTGTAATAATCAGTTACATCATATTTATGATAACTAGGAGACTCAAAAATTGGCATTAACCAAATTCCAGTAACACCTAAACTTTTTCCACTATTTGGATCTCCATCATTTAAATAATCTAAACGATTTATAACACCTCTTAAATCACCAATTCCATCACCATTTGAATCAGAAAAAGCACCAACAAAAATCTCATAAAAAGTTTGATTATTATTGTAATTATCTGAGATTTTTAAATTTTCCTCATTGATAACATATTCTGATTCATTATTTGAACTATTGCATGAACAAAGTCCAAAAATCGTTAATGATATTAGTAAGATTTTAAGTGCTTTATTTTTCATTTTTTAATCCTCAACTATATCTAAATCAACTGTAATTGGTTTAAATCTTGAAGAAATAAATTCGACTTTACCTTTTCCTGATTTTCGAGTTGATTTAATGTACACTGATCTAACTCCACTATTTAAATAAATTAAATTATCACCAATTACTTTTAAATTATCGCTTGTTTTAACCATAAAAGCATCAAAAGCATAATCGCATCTTGAACCTAAATTCCCAATTGCTTCAAGAGTGATTTTTGTTACATCATAGCTTCTCTTTGTATGTAATACTTTACTAGAAACTTCAACATTGATATGGTCTAAATGCTGAGGTCCTTTGGTTATTTCAACAACTTTTTTACCCTCTTTATACCCTATAAAGTGATATGGAGTTGGATGACTGCCCCAATTTGAAACATATTTCCCAAAAAGTCCTATACAATCATTAACTTTTTTAGCTCCATATTTTTCAACAATGAAGTCCCTTGCGATCATATCGTATTCTAATAATTCTTTAATAATTGACTTTGCTTCATCAGATTCTTCTTTTGACATTTTTTCAAGTTCAATAAGCGAATTCCCAATTAAATCATCAACTTTAAAACATCCATTAAAATCACCTTCTAAATGATCAAAAGTTGAAACTAAGAAATCGTCATGATACATTTCAACTTTGTCACAATTTGTCATAATTGCAAAATATCTAATATAACCACCATCATGATCACCAATATTAAAATTGGAAGTAACTTCTAAGAATGGTTCTTTAGATTTTGTCATATATGGGTATGCACTAAATTTAGTATTTCTAAAAATATCTAAAACACCATGGTAGCAAATTAAATCGCCACTGCCAAAATCAAGATGGGTATTATAATCTGCAAAACACCATCCAAATGTTCCGCTAACTAAATCATAATTTGCAGCTTCTTTCAAAACGCTTGCATGAAGCAAGGCAACATCTGTCCTTCTTATTTCTCTATCAAATGGTTTAGTAGGCATCATATGCCCACTATATTCAGAAATCAAATATGGTTTTTTAGTGTTAGTAACTTGTTCTTTTCTATGTAAAATAATGCCTTTATTAGAACAAACAAAATCATTAAAAGTATAAACGTCTTCTAAAGGCTCAGAGAATTTCTTGCAACGAATTCCACCAGTTGGTCTATATGGATCAAGAGCATGAGCAACTTCATTAGTTTTAACATAAAAATCATGTTTATCATCTGATTCATTAATTCTTACACCCCATAAGAAAATGCATGGATGATTTTTATCTCTTATAATCATTTCTTTTAAGTTGTTAACAGCTTTTTCTTGCCATGATAAATCGCCAATATGTTGCCATCCAGGAAATTCTTCTAAGACAAGTAAACCAAGCTCATCACATCTATTTAAAAAATCTGATGATTGAGGATAGTGAGATGTACGAACTGCATTCAAAAATAATTTATTTTTAAGCAAATCTGCATCGTCTTTTTGCATACTTTTTGGCATTGCATATCCAACGTATGGATAAGATTGATGACGGTTTAATCCTCTTATTTTCAAAGGTTTATCATTTAAAAAGAAACCATGTTCGGTAAATTTAATATATCTAAATCCGACTTTATCTTTAATTTCATCAACAATTTCACCATCAACAACAACTTTCAAATCTAATTCATATAAATTAGGACTATCGACATCCCATAAATCAACTTTTGGAAGTTTAGTTTTTAATTCCTTGCCATTTTTGCAAGATAATTTAATTTCTTGGCGATCATTTTTGATTGTAGCTTCAATTAAAGCATCTTTATTTCCATTTAATTTATAATCAACAAAGATATTTTCATGATCATGATGGAAATAATAATCTTCAATATGTGTTTTATCTAAAATATCTAAATATACATCTCTATAAATTCCACCAAAGCAAAGATAATCAATAACAAAACCAAATGGAGGTTGATCAACTTCATTACTATCGCAAACAACAGCAATTTCATTTTCTCCAACTTTAGCAAATTCATTCAAATTAACTTTGAATTGTGTATATCCACAATAATGTGAATAGACTAAATGTCCATTAACATAAACATCAGCTTTATGACCAACGCCTTCGAAAACTAAAATATTATCTTTTTCTAAAGATTCAATATTAATTTTCTTTTTATATATTGAAACAAAAAACGAAATTGATTGATCAAAATTATTTAAAGGTACTTCTTTATTAGTATGAGGTAAATCAACTTCTATAAATCCTTCAAAATTATTTAAAACTAAATCCTTTTCTTCAAAATTTTCTTTAAAATACCAACCATAATTTAGATAAACTTTTCTCATGTTTGATGCTCCTTTAGAACTTTCTCCTACATTTATTAATTAGACGCAAAAATTATATCAAATATCAAAATTAAAATTAACTGCTCTTAATTAATTAACGAAAATTTTTAGTTAGTTTTATTCTCTAGTTTTTTATTATCTAAAAATAAATTGGAACTATCTAAATCAGACAAAGTTTCAACTATAATTTGATTTTTAATATTTATATTTCCCTAAAATGGTACTTAAAACATCAGTTTTGGGGAAATATAAATAATGATTCTCATAGTAAAAACATTTTTAAATAAAACTTAAATTTCTATTATTAATTAAAATTCTAACGATGTAATCATCATTATTTTTAATCAAACACGATTGACTAAATCATGATTAACTAAATTCGTTATAAGAAAATATCCAATAATTAGATATCCATAATTAATATATAGCGAAATAAAAAAACACCGATTAAATCGGTGTAGTTATCAATTTGGTGGACCTTGCCGGGATCGAACCGGTGACCTCCTCCATGCCATGGAGGCGCTCTCCCAGCTGAGCTAAAGGCCCATCCTTTCGCTTACGCGCTTATTAAATATATATAAAAATGCAATAAAAATCAATAGAATTATAAAAAATGGATATTGTTTCATATATGACTTTTTATCTATTCATTAATGATTTTATATTGTTGTAATCGATATTTTTTTCATTTGCGGTTTCGCAGTACGCAAATATGAATCTACCCATTCCATATTTGATCTTGAATAGTTCATTTATGAAAAAACATCGACAAAATCGATGTGTTTCATTGGCGCCCCCGAGCCGATTCGAACGGCCGACTTTCATCTTAGGAGGATGCTACTCTATCCGGGCTGAGTTACGGGGGCTAACACCATATATTTTAATTAAAAATTAAAATCAAATAAAGATATTTGGTCAGTATCATTTAGATTATCAATGCAATGCATTTTATCTAAATCTTTAAATACTTTTTCAGAAATTCCACCACGCTTCATTAAATCATCTCTTGAAGTAAACATTTTTTCATCACGAGCTTTAGTTAAATTAATACAGTTATTTTCACCCATACCATCTAAAACTTTAAATGGAGGAATCAAAGCTTTATTTTCTTTATCAACTTTAAAGCGTGTTGCGTCACTCTTTTCCAAACTAATTGGCTCAATTTTATACCCTCTTTCATACATTTCTAAAACAACATCTAATGTATCAATTAAAGCATCGTCTTTTTCTTTCCAATCAACTTTAGAAGCTTTTCTTTCTTTGAGTTCTTGGAGTTTATTAAAACATCTTTCAATACCATTACTCATAGCATTTATATCATAAGCATCACATCTTAAAGTAAAGAATGAAGCATAGTATTCAAGAGGATAATAAACTTTAAAATAAGCAACTCTTAAAGCCATCATAACATAGGCCGTTGCGTGACCTTTAGGGAATAAATATTCAATTTTTTCGCAAGAATCAATGTAATATTGAGGAACATCATGATCAAGCATATCTTGGATTTGAGCAGGTGAAAGATGTTTGCCTTTCTTTCTAACAGTTTCCATAATAACGAATGCATTGTGCTTTTCAATTCCTTTAGAAATTAAATAAACCATAATATCATCACGACAACCAATAACACCTTTAAGGTTTGTAACTTGATTTTTAATTAAATCTTCAGCGTTTCCATTCCAAACATTAGTACCATGAGTAAGTCCACTTATGATAACTAAATCTTTGAAGGTTTTTGGTTGAGCATCATGTAAAACTTTTCTTACAAAATTTGTTCCAAATTCAGGAAGACCTAGTGCACCATTATCAGGTTCTAAATATTGATGTCTTAAATTTAATGCGTCATCACGAGTAAATAACGATAATACTTTCTCATCAGCAAGTGGAATTGATTTAATGTCAACTCCAGTTAAATCGCCTAAAAATTTTAAAGCTTGAGGATCAACGTGTCCTAAAATATCTAGTTTTAAAAGAGTATCGTGCATACTTGTAAAATCAAAGTGCGTTGTTTTCCAAGCAGCTGTTGTATCATCCGCAGGATATTGAATTGGTGTAAAGTCATTAATATCATAACCATTTGGAACAACAACAATACCAGCAGGATGTTGGCCAGTAGTTCTTTTAACTTCAACACATCCATAAGCAATCGATGCAATCTTACTTTTTTTAATTTTAGTGTCGATTTCTTCTTTAGTATAATGAAGATAATCTTCATAATATTTTCTAACTAAACCATAAGCAGTTTTAAATTGCATAGCTCCAATTGTTCCTGCTCTATAAACATTATTTGCACCTAAAAACACTTTTGTGTATTCGTGTGCTGTAGATTGATAATCAGTTGGAAAATTTAAATCAATATCTGGAGTTTTATCAGCGTCAAATCCTAAGAAAGTTTCAAAAGGAATTGATTGACCATCACTAACCATAATTTCACCACAAACTGGGCATTTTTTCTTTGGCAAATCATATCCAGACATGTTTTGATCTTCGGCAAATTCAACATGTTTACAATGTGGGCAACGATAATGAGGAGGAAGAGGATTAACTTCAGTAATATCTGCAAATGTTGCAACAATAGATGATCCTACACTACCTCTACTACCAACAATATATCCGTCATCATTAGCTTTTTTAACAAGCAAATGAGCAATCCAATAAATAACGCCATAGCCATTATCTAAAATACCTTTAAGTTCGCTATTAATTCGATCTTCAATTAATTTTGGTAATGGATCGCCATATAATCTATGGGCATTCTTATAAACTAATTCTTTTAATTTTTCATCACAACCTTCAATTGTTGGAGTATATGTATCGGTTTTAACAGGTACTATAGACTCACACATATCTGCAATTTTGTTTGTATTTGTAACGATATATTCTTTTGCTTCATCTTTTGGTAAGAAATTAAATTGCTCATACATTTCAGTAGTTGATCTAAAATGTTGATTTGGGTTATCAAAAACTTTAGATTTTTTATTTGCTCTTTTACGAGAAAATAATGGATGAAGTTTTCCACCAATTTGCGAAGCGGAAATCATAACATCACGATAAACCTTATCGCTTGGGTTTAAATAGTGAACATCACCAGTAACACAAATTAATTTATTTTCCTCTTTTGCAATTCTAATAATGTCTTTAATAATTGTTTTAACATTTTCCATAGATGGAATTTCTTCTGTATCAACAAGATAACTATAATTTTCAGGTGGTTGAATTTCTATAAAATCAAATTTCTTAATAGCATTTCTTAAATTGTTGTTATAGTCGCTTTTCATTGCACATTTAAAAACTTCACCATTGAAGCATGCACTACCAATTAGTAGATCTGACCGATGAGAATTCAAGAATGACTCAGTTGTAAATGAGTTATAACCCGTATGATTAATATGAGCATCACTAATGATTTCATAAAGTTCTTTTACGCCTTTATCGTTTCTTACTAAAGCTGTAACGTGACTTGAGTCACGATAATTTTTTAAGAATAATTCTGACATATCAAGCTTTGTTAAATCTAATAAATTGACATTATCAAATTGTTTAGAAATAGAATCACGCATATTAAGCCAAACTTCTGAAAGAACTTTAGCATCATAGTCAGCTCTATGTGCTGCATGTTTTTCTTCGCCATCAATTTCTTCTAACATATCATCATTATCTTCATCGTCATGTTTTTCATATGCAACATCATAATATTTACACAAAGCCCCTAAATTAAATCTTCTCTTTTCAGGGAAAAGATACCAAGCAAGTTTTAAGGTATCAATAGCAGGACTTTTAAGTTCACCATACCCATTTTCTTTCATTGCTTCATTAAGATAGCCATAGTCGAATTCAAGATTATGAGCAACTAAAATTGAATCACCAATAAATTTTAAAATTTCTGGTAAAGCTTCTTTAATAGTTGGTTTATCTTTAACCATTTCATTTGTAATATTAGTAATTTTTTGGATATTTTCAGGAATTGGAACACCTGGATTAATTAAAATATCAATTCTATCAGTTGCCATGCCATTAACGATTTTAACAGCACCAAATTCCATCATTTTATTAAATCTACTATTTAAACCAGTTGTTTCGGTATCAAAACAAACGAAACTGGCATCTTTTAAAGGAATATCTTTTGGGTTTATTGTTACATCAAACTTATCTTTTATAAGATAAAGCTCACTACCATAAATGACTTTCATTCCTTGCTTTTTTGCAACCTCTTGAGCATTTGGGAAACCTTGAACATTTCCATGATCTGTAATAGCAATCGCTTTATGTCCCATATATTTTGCAAGTTTTACATAATCTTCAAAAAATGTAACACCATCAAAATCAGACATTTTAGTATGCAAATGAAGTTCAACACGCTTTTCTTCTTCATTATCACTACGCATTTCATTATCTGGAAGTTCTGAAATATAATGAACCATAATAATGATATCTTTTTTAAATTTATCTTCAGTAACTTTGCCTTTAACACGAATGTTTTGACCAACTTTCAATCTTAAAAGGTCTTCTTTTTTAAGACTCTTTTCATTAGAAATAGCTGTGCAATAAATAGTATCACCATCATCGATACCAATGCTTGCAATTGTTTTACCAGTTTTACTTTCTCTAAAATCTATTTCGAAAATTCTGCCATTTATATCAACAGCATCAGTATTTGAATCAATTTGAATAATCTTAAAAGGTTCATAATCGCCTTTTTTAAATAAATTGCGATTTCTTCTTTCTTCAATCATTCTTTTATAATTACTTTTAAGGTTATCTTCAATTTCTTCTTCGGTAAGCTTCTTTTCTTCTTCAAATTGCTCTTCTTTTTTAGTTGGAGCAATTTCTTCCTCTTTAATTTCTTCTTTTATTTCGTTGTTTCTTAAAACAATTTCAAAATTATAAGAAATTGATGATAAAAAATCTTTAATATCTTTTAAATATTTATCATTGAATTCTTTTTCTTCGCTAGTAGTTTTAAAAACAAGATTAATTGTCTTATCATCTTCGCTTAATGGTACAAATATTTCAAAATTTTCTTTTTTATGAGCAAAATTAAAATACCAGTCAGAAATAAGTTCTTTAAGTTCATCGCCGCAAATTGAACAATCATATGTAAAACTAACCTTAGCTTTATACGCTGTGAGCGAGTTTAAACCATTCATGAACTTTTCTACTAAATAATAATTCCATGGAGTATCTTTTTTAAAAGTAATTGTTAAAAAGTTTTTATCATAGGAAGATTTAACAATTTGATCTATTTTCATATCAAAATCGCTTGTTTCTTCAATCCCAAGCGATTTTAAAAATCTTGATAATAATTCGAATTCTTTATCTGATAAAACCATAAACATCCCCCCTAAATAAAACTAAAATAAATGAATAATATCTCTTATAAAAATAAATATAGCTAACAAAAATAATAATCCAAGACCAACATATGAAACAATATTCTTGATTTTTGGAGGGAATTTCCATTGAGTAGATTTTTCTTCATTTTTATCACCAATATTTACTTCTTTCTCATAATTAATAACATCTTTCTTTTCTTTTGATTTGACTTTGTTTTTTGTCTTTTTAGCTAAATTAACAGCACCTTCAACTAAACCAACTAAAATTGACCATCCATCAAGACCTGGGAATGGAAGTAAATTAAATAAAGCAAGGTTAACGCTAATAACACCCCATGAATTTAAATAATAATAGAATGGATAATTTTGTAAAATGGAAGTAGTTTGGGTAAAAATTGCAACAGGCCCACCAACTTGTTGCCAAGTTTCAGCACTGTAAAATAATTTGGCAATTGTTTGAGAAATTAAAGTTGTTGCATTTCCCCATTGCTTGCTAGCAACTTTAAAACTATTCCAACCATTCCAATAACTATAAACATAAGTTCCAAAACCTAAAACATTAAATGATCCATCTTCTTTACTAATTGAAAGATGTAGGTATGCATCAATACTTTTTAAATTTTTGGATTCTGTCTTACCATTATCATTAATAATTGTTTCAGTGTATTTAATATTTACTTTTATAGGTTCAATCGTATATTCTTTATTAGCCTCAAAATTATAAGCTTCGAAAGTTTTATTTTCATAAACTGGATAATAATTATCTCCATCTTTTTGAGCTTTAACAATTTTAAAAATCTTAGAATAATC
This sequence comes from Acutalibacteraceae bacterium, assembly GCA_963655445.1. GTDB lineage: Bacteria > Bacillota_I > Bacilli_A > RFN20 > CAG-826 > Onthovivens. The sequence goes on from CAVKEL010000049.1 coordinate 12,199, forward strand.
AAGATCATTAACACCAGCATTACTTGTATCAAAAACAAGAGCATAGTCGTAATTTACTCCCTCAATTTTAACAGGAGTTGTTGGATCATTAATTGTATAAATATTATTATTATCTTCTCTTTCATTAATTGTTAAATAATATGAAGTTCCAAGTACACCATCTTTTTCACTTGGATTTTCAAAAGTCAAAAGTTCTTTACCTTCTTTATCGCTAGTTAAAACTTTTTGCGAAGTATAAGTTTCAGAAAAACCAAGTTGATTTACATAATTTATTGATTTTTGTTCAAAGCACGATGCAGAAATAAAGAAAATAAGCCACGCAAGAACAAAATTCATGAAGATACCAGCAAAGAAAACAATTAATTTTTTCCATAGAGATAAGTCTTCAATGCTTCTTCCTTTAAGTTCTGGCTTATCAGCAGTCATTTCATTATCTTCTTCACCAAGCATTGCAACATATCCACCAAGTGGAACAACGCCTATTGAAAAAGTTGTTTCTGCTTTTGGATTTTTACGTTTGATAAAAAATAAAGTAGATTTTCTATCAACATTTTCTGCTCTACCTATTTTTAAGATTTTATAACCAAATCCAATAGAAAAATCACTACAATAAACATTGAAAGATTTAGCAGTTAAAAAGTGTCCAAATTCATGAATTGTGACAAGTACACCAAGTGCAATAAAAAATAATAATAACGACAATATTTTCATC
>CAVKEL010000050.1:0-7094 GCA_963655445.1 Acutalibacteraceae bacterium
TTTCATTAGTATTCTCTAAATCAATATTTTTCCACTTATGAATTTGAATCATGTAAAGAATTATTCCAACCAATCCAGTAGTAGTTTCAGCAATTGGGAATGCAATCCAAGTATAATTAACGCCTATAAAAGAAAAAGCATACATGATAGGTACTAAACAAACGATTTGTCTTAATAAAACCAAAATTGTTGATTGAACACCTTTGCCAATTGCTTGGAAAAATGTCGGAGCAGACAAAGAAAAAATCGCTCCAGCAAAACTACTTCCAATTATTGGAAAAGCAATTAAACCAATTTGTATAACTTCTTCATTCGAAGTAAATATTCTAAGTAAACTTTCAGGAATTCCAATAAAGCAAGCCATACCAATAATCATTAAAACAGCAGAAATTAACCAAGTATATTTCATAATTTCTCTACATCTTAAATGTTCATTTCTTGCAGCATTATAAGATAGAAATGGAATAATGCATGTTGTTAATCCAAAAATTGGAATAAAGAAAAATGATTGAAGTTTATAGTAAAGCCCTAAAACCGTAATCGCACTTTCTCCAAATTTAGCCAATATTAAATTTAAAATAGAAATATATAAACTAAATAAAATTTGTTGAATTCCTGCTGAATATCCATAGAAAAATATATTTTTCATGTAATATCTAAATTCATTTAATTTAGGTGGTTTTCTAAAACCTTTATATAATGAAATTAAAAAGGCAACAAATTGACCAATTACTGTTGCAATTGCGGCACCAGCAACTCCCATCGAAGGAATAAAACCTAGTCCAAAAATCAAAATAGGATCGAGGATAATATTTGTTAATGCGCCAAAACTTTGTGAAAGCATTGGTTGAATCATATTGCCTCTAGCTTGATGAGATCTAGAAAAATTTGCTTCTAAAAATATAAATAAACTTCCAACGCAGGTAATTAAACCATATGTGACGCCATCCTTTAATGTCTCTTCAGTATTAGCCATACTACCAACATAAAGATTCATTAGAAATAATGAAATAATTGCAAAAATTACCCAAGCAATAATATTAATTACAAATCCAACGCCAACAGCATTCTCCGCTTCTTTATCTTTTCTTAACGCATATTGCTTGGCCATAAAGGTATTAACACCAACACCTATACCAATTGATAAAGCAATTGCAATATATTGAAATGGATAAATTATTGTTAATGCATTCAATGCACTATCACTATAATGTCCTAAAAACAAAGAATCGACAACGTTATACAAAGCTTGAATTAATTGTGAAAACATTACTGGAGGTGCAATTTTTAATAAAGCTTTAAATACTTTTTCTTTTCCAAATAGTTGTTGGTCTTTCTCTACTACGGTCATACAAGTGAGAATTATACTCTTTAATAAATGTAAGTAAATAAGCTAGCAATAGATATAACATTTTCATTGAATTAATCTACAAAAATGTCTTGAAAAGTCTTGAAATCATTCGTAATTATTTCAAATAAAATTCTATAAACTTTTTTGTATGATTATGCGCAATACCATTCCTAAAACATAAAATTTCACTCTATAAAATATAAATATGCAAATTTGTGCTAATTAAAAAAACAATGGATTGCCATTGTCTGTAATTCAATATCTGGCTGGGGTGGATGGATTCGGACCATCGTATGAAAGTTTCAGAGACTTTTGACTTTACCGCTTGTCTACACCCCAAGCATTCAATATTGTAAGCCAAAAGTCATCTCTAATAAATAAATTATTTACCTTCTTTTTGTTTCTTTTGGAAGTTATAACTATCCCTACAAGCATCTTGAATAGTATATTTACACACAAAACCAAGTTCTTGCTTTGCTTTATCACAATTTGCATAGTTTTCTGGAATATCTCCAGGTCTTCTTGGAGCAAATTCATAATTGATTTTTATGCCAGTGGCTCTTTCATATGCATCAACCATTTCAAGAACACTAGTTCCTTTACCAGTTCCAAGGTTATATACAACAAGTCCAGGATTTTCGTTTAATTTTTTAAGAGCTAAAACATGTCCCTCGGCTAAATCACAAACGTGAATATAATCTCTAATCCCTGTTCCATCTGGTGTTTTATAATCTTTTCCAGTAATTTTTAAAACTGGAAGTTCGCCAACTGCAACCTTTGCAATATATGGTAAAAGGTTATTAGGAATACCATTAGGATCTTCTCCTAATAATCCGCTTGGATCAGCACCAATTGGATTAAAATATCTTAAAAGAGCAAAATTGAAATCTTTATGAACTTTTGAATAATCTTCAATAATTCTTTCAATCATGACTTTTGTTTCGCCATATGGTGAAGTTGCACTCTTAACAGGGTCTGTTTCATAAAGAGGGACTCTATTTGGTAAACCATAAACAGTACTTGATGAAGAAAATACGAGATTCTTGCAATTAAACTCACTCATGCATTCTAAAAGTGCAAATGTGGTTCCTAAATTATTTTCATAATATTCAAGAGGTTTCATAACAGATTCAGCAACTGCCTTATATCCAGCAAAATGAATAATTGAATCTGGTTTTTCTTTCTTAAAAACTTCTGCAAGTTTTTCTTTATCAGCAACATCAAATTGGTAAAAAGTTGGTTTAACGCCTGTTAATTCTTTAATTTTATCTAAAACCTCAATTTTTGAATTAAAAAGATTATCAACAATAACAACTTCTGCTTTATTTCTAATTAAAGCAACAACTGTTTCTGAACCAATAAATCCAAGTCCACCCGTAACTAATACTTTCATAATTTACTCCTATCTGTGTCTAATTTTTTTAATTTCCTTAGTTTCTTTTTTCTTATTTAAATTAGCTTCTCTTTTTGACTCTTTGATGACCCTCTTAGAAGAAGCATTCTCAGTAACTTCTTTCATAATCGTGTCAGCAATTTGTTTTTTAATTTCGGCTTCAATATATAACTTCAAAGCTACGTAAGCTAAATTTAAATCTTCTATAGATTCACTACAATCACCTTTTTTAAGTTTTTCTTTACTAATATTTGATAACGTTTCTACTCGAACATTTGCTTTGTGAATTTCTTTTTTAAGTGTTTCTTCTTGAATATTCTTAAAAAAATCATATAAATTCTTTTTGTCCTTAAATAATTCGCCATCAAGATCAATTAAGGTTGCAATATCTTTCATTGATACAACAGATTTTAAAAGCGCAATCGCTAAAAGGTATCCTAAATGCTCTTTTGAATATTTTTTATCTTTTGGAGGTGCAATAATTTTTGCTTTAACATAGTTATTAACCATAAATGGAGTGAGAATATTATTATCTTCACTACCATCTTTGTTCCCTGAAAAGGTTTTTAAACAATCACAAATATATGAAATCACTTGTTCCATATATAAAGGAATTGGTGGAAATTCGTTATAAGCAGGCAACCTAAATTCTTCTAAATCTTTAAGATATTGGGAAATATTTTTCTTTTCGTTTTCCATGGTAAATATTTTATCACAAAATGAATTAGTTTTTTATTCTTTTGATAATTAAAAAGGACTCTTTCATAAGAATCCCTTAAATCTAAAATTAATCTGCTAAAACAGTAATTTTTCCGGTAAGCGCAACTGTGATAATATCAACAATTGAAGCAATCCAGCCAACTACGCAGACAAAACATAAAATTCCAATAATCAAAGTGAGAGGATTTTTGTTATCAATAAACTTAAAAATTCTATAAAGTCCAGAAAAAATCCAACCCCAAACAGGAATTAATAACAAAATTTTAACTAATGTACTTTGACTATCAAACCATTTACAATATGACATTTTTAAATTCCTCCAAATTCTCACATATAATAGAACTTAATTAATAAAATGTTAATACCATTAAAATAAGATTATTTTTTTATGAAAATATCAGTATTTTATAACAAATTCTTTTTTCTCAACTTTCAAATGTATATAATCGATTTATTCTTTTTAGAAGAAAGGTTTAGTTATGAGAGAAATTATTTTAACAGAAGAAGAAATTGATGAAACTTGTAAAAGACTTGGAAAAGAATTAACAGAAAAATATAAAAATAGTGAAACAATTCCTGTATTTGTATGCATTTTAAAAGGTGCGGTAATATTTTTTACTGATCTTATTAAATATTGCGATTTCCCAATGGCAATAGATTTCTTGCAAGTGACTAGTTATGATGGTACCTCTTCAACTGGAGTTATCCACTTAAAGAAAGACTTAACTGAAAATGTAACTGGTCGTGATGTCGTATTTGTTGAAGACGTTGTCGATACTGGTTTAACTTTAAATTATGTAAAGCAATATATCCAAATTAAATATAACCCAAGATCAATTTCTGTTGTGTGTTTAGTTGATAAAACACCACTTAGAAAAGTAGAATTCCATGTTGATTATGTCGGATTACATTTAAAAGAGAATAAATTCTTATGTGGTTATGGCTTTGATTATCATGAAATCGTTCGTAATGTTCCTTATCTTTATGTACCTGATAAAGATGAAATAGAAGAAATGGATGAAGTTCTTGCTAAAGATAAATCATATAGAGAATCAAATTAATTACAAAAATCCTGGTATTCAATTGCCAGGATTTTTCTTTACTTATATTTTTCAATAATTGAATTTGCTGCGGTTCTTCCAGCTTTAATAGCCAATACTACTGTTGTAGGTCCAGTGACACAATCTCCACCAGCATAAATATTTTCTATATTTGTTTCCATCGTTTCTTCATTAACTTCATAAAAACCATATTTATTTATAGTTAAATTATTTTCTTTCGAAACAATATCCGCTTCAGAAACAGATCCCAATGCCATAACAACAAGGTCGCAATCAATTACAAAATTACTATTTGGAACTTCAATTGGTCTTCTTCTGCCACTGCTATCTGGTTCGCCAAGTTCCATTTTCATGCATTCAACACCAATCACTTTACCAGATTCATCTAGTAATATTTTTGTTGGATTTGTTAAAAATTTAAAATCAACATCTTCACTTTTTGCATTTAAAAATTCTTCTTTTCTTGCAGGCATTTCTGCTTCACTTCTACGATAAACATTGTAAACATGTTCAGCGCCCATTCTTAAAGCGGCTCTATCACAGTCTATAGCAACATTTCCTCCACCAACAACAACAATTTTCTTAGAGCCCCTAATGATGCTTAAAGTTTCATCCTTGCACTCATCTTGTGCATTAATGACTTTTAAATATTTAGCAGCAGAAATTACATATTTTGAATCTTCGCCTTCAATATTCATTCTTCTAGGTTTATTTGCTCCATGAGCAATAAATATTGCAACATTTCCTTCTTCAATTAATTTATCAAAATCTTTTTTTGTTTCAATTTTAATATTGTTAACTAATTTAACACCTAAAGACTTAAGTTTATCAATTTCATTAAAAACAACTTCATTTGGCAAACAGAAATTTGGAATTCCATAGGTTAAAAGTCCACCAAACTTCATATCTTTTTCATATATGGTCACATTAAAACCATTCTTGGCTAGTATAGATGCACAAGTGATTCCAGCAGGACCACTTCCTATAATTGCGACTTTTTTGCCATTATTTTTGACTTCTGGTTTAACTCTTTCATCTTTAAAATAATCAGCTAAAAATCTCTCTATTCTACCAATAGCAACTGGTTCTTGATTAGGAATCTTCCCTAATGTACAAGCCTTTTCGCATTGTAATTCTTGTTGACAGACTCTACCACAAACACTTGATAATTGATTTGTTTTTAAAAATGTTTCGTACGCACCCTTAAAATCCCCATTTTTAACAAGCAAATTAGCTAATGGTATGTTGTTATTGATTGGGCAACCTTGAACACAAGGTTTATTCTTACAATTTAAACAACGAGAAGCTTCTAAAACAACCTCCTCTTCCGTATAGTTTTTGTAAACTTCTTCAAAATTGTGTACTGCTTCTTTTGAACTTTGTCTTTGAGGTTCAACTCTTTCCTTAATATTCATAAATCTATTTTATAACATACTAAAAAAATAAAGCACACATTTGTGCTCTATTTTGTGCTGCCTAATGGATTTAAATTATATTGGAACAAGGTATTGTTGATAGTAAAGATATCATTTACACCCTTATCTAAGTAATAACAAATAATTAAATCGTTAACTAATGTTGGTTCAAAAACAAACCCTTTTGATATCAATAATGCATTTGTTTTTGTTTTATCTAAACCTAACCCAATTCCTAAGCAAACAATATCTTCTTTTTCGATTTCATCAATATCATCATCAATGATTTTTTGAGCATATTCTTGCTTTAAATTGCTTCTATAGGCGATTTCTTCAATTGATAAACCACTCTTTTTAATAGCATCATTTAATAAACTTGAAAAACTATGTTTTTCTTGTTGTTCTGAAAAAATAAACGCTGAATTATCAATAATGTATTTTGTTAAAGCAACTTGAGTTTCCTCGGTTAACATTTGAGGAAAATTCTTATACATAATCATATAAACATCAATATCATTATGATCTTTAATAAATTCTTTAATTGTTCTAGTACCAATTTCGTAGCATTCTTTTAAAGGATAATTAAAAGTTCCGCTTAATAAAGGAAATGCTATAGACTTATATCCGTTTTCAATTGCTAAATTCAAAGATGATAAATAAGCACTAATTAAATTCTTTTCTTCATCATGTTTTCCATTAATATAAATTGGTCCAACAGCATGAATAATTGCTTTTGTGTTTTCGATTCCAAAGGCAGGTGTAATAACTGCTTTACCTACATCACAATGACCAATTTCCTTACATGCTTTCGCTAAAACTGCATCTCCGGCTTTATGGAAAATAGCTCTTCCAACTCCTTCAACCATACTTAAATTAACATTGCTATCATTAACAATGCAATCAACATTCATTGAAACTAGATCACCTTTTTGAACAAAAAATGGCATAATTTTCTCCTTGCTTATTATAAAAAATCAAACCTTCACATTCAATAAATAATTCTATTGTGTTACTACAGTTAAATTATTTTCTTTATTGAAATTTTCAAAATTAATATCAATTCTTCTTTCATATCTCTTTTTAAGTGCAAATAACATAATTGCTTCGGTAATGAAAGCTAGCGCCCAACTTATAGGGTAGCATGCATATAAAAC
>CAVKEL010000051.1:0-7914 GCA_963655445.1 Acutalibacteraceae bacterium
AAATTAAGTTTCTTAAAAATCAACTTATTAACTATAAATTAAAATGATACAATCGTAACAATTAGAATTTTTCAATATGAGTATATGTCTCAAAAAATATAGGTAAAAATATACCAATTTTATTTGACTATTATTCTATATCTCTATATAATTTTTTATGAAGAATGTAAGGGCTTTCAGGACTAGGGTAATGATGTATATTCTTATAATAGTTTGAAATTTTTTACTTTCTAAAAAGGAGATTAAAAAGATAATGAAAAAGTTTTTAAGATGTAGTAGTTTAGTCGCTATGGCAATTGCTTTAGCCTCTTGTGGAGGCGGCGGAAGTGATGCCAGTGTTACTGAATTCGATGCTACTTTCTGGGTTTCAGAAGTTGCAGGTGTTACCGATTTAACCAAACAACAAATCGAAAAATGGAACGAAACCAATGGCAAGTACAAAATTAATGCTAAAATTGAAGGTATTTCAGAAGCTAACTCTGCTAGCCAAATGTTACTTGATGTTGAATCAGGCGCTGATGTCTATTGTTTCGCTCAAGACCAAATGAATCGTTTAATTACTGCAGGTGCTTTAAATAAATTAGGTACTGGTGCAGCTACATTTGTACAAGAAAATAATGATGCCGGATCAGTTAGTGGTGCTAAAGTAAGTGGTGATATTTATGCTTATCCAATTACTGCTGATAACGGATATTTCATGTTATATGATAAAACTGTTATTAAAGAAGAACATTTAAATAGTTTAGAAGATATAGTTGCTGATTGTGAAGCCGCTGGAAGAAACTTCTCAATGGAAAACGAAACTAGTGCTTGGTACCTTGCTTCTTGGTTCTTTGGTGCTGGATGCCATTCAAATTGGACAGCTAACGCTGATGGATCATTCGCCTCTGTTGATGATGATTTTAAGAGTGATAATGGTCTTATCGCTATGAGAGGTATGCAACATCTTGTTAAATCAAAGAGTTATATTTCATCCTCTGCTGCTGCTGAATTTGGCGCTGCTACACCATCTGCAGTTTTAATTTCTGGTACATGGGCAGTTGCCGATGCAAGAAAGATTATTGGCGATAATCTTGGTTGTGCTAAGCTTCCATGCTATACAGTTGATGGAAAACAATATCAAATGGGTTCATACTCAGGTTATAAATACATGGGTGTTAAACCACAAAAAGATGCAACAAAATCAGCTGCATTAAATCAATTAGTTCAATATTTATCAGGTGAAGAATGTCAACTTGAAAGATTTAATAGTTTCGGTTGGGGTCCATCAAATAAAGTAGCTGCTTCAAACGAAGCTGTTCAATCTGATGAAGCTTTATCAGCATTAATCGCTCAATCACCATATTCAATTCCACAAGGTCAAATTCATGGTTCATGGTGGGATATTGCTAAAGTTTTAGGTCAAAACGCAAAAGATGCTGCTGCTGATGATAAAGCCGCTTTACAAGCTGGTCTTGATGCTTATCAAACCGCTATTGATGCATTATTCTCAATGAGTCCTGAAGAATTAAGAGCCTTCACAGTTATTGGTTCATTAAATGGTAGTAGTTGGAGCACAGATTATGCTATGACTGAAACTGAAACCGGTTCAAATGTTTGGGTTTCAGATGATACATTTGTCATTACTCAAGATTCAATTACTAATGGTGAAAATCAATTCAAATGTCGTCAAGGTAAATCATGGGATGTTGCTTTCGGAAAAGATGGTGAGAACTATGTTATTACTGAACCAGGATCATATAAGATTAAATTAACATTTGATGGTACAAATGGCACAATTGAATTACTAAATCAAGCTGCTTAATTAAATTAATTTTTCAAGATAATTAGGTTGCAAAAGATGCGACCTAATTATCTTTTTATTAAAAGGGAGACATACATATGAAATTTCATAATATCTCCGATTTAGAATATCTACGTTTAAATAAGTGGCAGAAATTTGTGTTTAAATTCATAGGTTTCTTTGTAGGAATAGGACATTTCTTTAAGCGTTTAGGATTAAAAATTGGAAGAGGTTGTAAAAAACTTTATTTTAAGTTTATCAATGAAATAAAACTTCTTTTTAACACAATTGTTAAAGGATCATGGAAGAGCAAAGTTTCAGCTCTTATAATGGGTTTTGGAAATCTTTCAAGAAAACAATGGGCAAAAGGAATTTTATTTTTAGTTTTTGAAATTGTATTTATTGTTTATATGATTTTATATGGTGGATATTGGTTATCAAAATTCTCAACTTTAGGAACCGTATCTTCTTCAACCATATATGATCCAGAACTTGATACATATGTAACAGTTGCTGGTGATGATTCATTCAAGATTTTATTATATGGTTTAATTACAATATTGTTCATAGTTGCATTTGTTGTGACCTGGGCATTAAATATGCATCAATGCGCTTTGCTTGATCAAATTGAAAAAGAAGGAAGAAAAGTAAAATCAAATAAAGATGATTTAAGAAGTATGGTCGATGATGAATTTCATAAAACATTACTTGCTTTACCAGTTTTAGGTATTTTCTTCTTTACAGTTATGCCAATTATTTTCATGATTTTAGTTGCGTTTACAAATTATGATGTCAATCATGATGGATACTCTAATCTATTTACTTGGGTTGGTTGGTCTAACTTTAATACATTATTATCATTCACTAGCGGAAGTAATTTCTTAGTTACTTTTGGTGAAGTTCTTTCTTGGACATTAATTTGGGCAATTTTTGCAACATTTACTAACTATTTCTTTGGTATGTTAGTTGCTATGCTCATTAATAAAAAAGGAATAAGATTTAAAAAAGTTTGGAGAGGTATTTTAGTTTTAACTATTGCTGTTCCTCAATTTATTTCCTTACTTTATGTTTCGAAGATGTTCTCTCTCAATGGTATTGTTAATGGTTTAATTATATCTTTAGGAGGAACTCGTGTAGATTTCTGGGGAACTCCATGGCTTGCAAGAGTTATGGTTATCCTTATTAATATTTGGATTGGTATCCCATACTTAATGCTTATTTGTACTGGTGTTTTAATGAACATTCCAAAAGATTTATATGAATCAGCTAAAATTGATGGAGCTAATGGTTTCCAACAATATGCAAAAATTACATTACCATATATGTTATTTGTTACTGGTCCATATTTATTAACATCTTTTGTTGGTAATATTAATAACTTCAATGTTATTTACTTATTAACTGGTGGTCTTCCAACGAAGGTCAATGGTGTTGTTAATGGAACTGCAACTGGTGATACGGACTTATTGATTACCTGGTTATTTAATATGGTTACTGGTTCAAACCCAAGTTACTATACTGCTTCAATTATTGGTATTTTAATCTTCATCGTTGTTTCGGTCTTATCATTGATCGTTTATAACGTAATGCCATCTACAAAGAATGAGGAGGATTTCTCATAATGACACTAACTGAATCTTTAAAATTAAGAAAACTTGTCACTTCTGCTAAAAAAGAAAGACAAGAGGCAGAAAAAGAAGAAAAGAAAGTTTCAAAACCTGAAAGTCATGAAGGCGAGCCAAAACATCATATGGGACTTTCAAAAACTAGAGTTATTACAAATACTATAGGTTATATTGTTCTTGTTTTGATGTCATTTATTTGGCTTATTCCATTCTTTTGTTTATTCTGTGAATCATTTAGATGCGAATCTACATGGCCTGTAGGATATGTTTTCCCTCAACAATGGGGATTTGATAACTATATTAATTTATTTACTAAAACAAATTTCACGAGATGGTTTACAAATACATTAATCGTTGCATTATTTGTTTCAGTATTTCAAACACTATTTGTCTTATCGATGAGTTATGGTTTATCTCGTTTAAGATTTAAAGGTCGTAAGTTCTTAATGAACTTTATGTTAATTCTTGGTATGTTCCCTGGATTCTTAACTCTTATCCTTCTTTATAAATTATTGAATTCATGGCATATGACCAATGAAAACGCTATTTGGGGTATGATAGTAGTTTATGTTGCTTCTAGTGGTATGGGATATTATGTATCCAAAGGCTTCTTTGATACCATTTCAAAATCACTTGATGAAGCTGCAAGAATTGATGGAGCTTCACGTTTCCAAATTTTCTACAAAGTTATTATGCCTTTATCAAAACCTATCGTTATTTATACAATCTTAACAGCGTTTATGGGTCCTTGGGGTGATTTCGTTTTCGCAAAATACTTATCACACGCAACAAGTGATGGTATGAACGTCGCAGTTGGACTTCAAAATTTAATTTCAACACCTAATGGACTCAACGCTAACTATACAACATTCTGTGCTGGTGGTATTGTTGTTGCTATTCCTGTCACTGTATTATTTATGTTCTTACAAAAATATTATGTTGAAGGTGTTACAGGAGGAGCTGTCAAAGGTTAGGAGAAAAATATGGCAAATGTAAAATTAACAAATGTTAAAAAAGTTTATCAAGGTGGCGTTGTTGCTGTTGATGACTTTAACTTAGATATTAAAGATAAAGAATTTATTGTTTTCGTTGGACCTTCTGGATGTGGTAAATCTACAACTTTAAGAATGGTTGCAGGACTTGAAGATATTAGTGGTGGTACTATTGAAATTGATGGTGAAGTCGTTAATGATTTACAACCAAAAGATCGTAATATTGCAATGGTTTTCCAAAACTACGCTTTATATCCACATTTAACTGTTTTTGAAAATATGGCTTTTGCTTTAAGACTTAAAAGACCAAAACTTTCAAATGATGAAATTTATCAAAGAGTTACTAATGCTGCTGAAGTATTAGGGATTACTGAACTTTTAATGCGTAAACCAAGAGCTTTATCTGGTGGACAACGTCAAAGAGTTGCTATTGGTAGAGCTATGGTTAGAGATTCTAAAGTCTTCTTAATGGATGAACCATTATCTAACTTAGATGCAAAACTTCGTAATCAAATGCGTGCTGAAATTATTCTTTTAAGAAAGAAAATTAATACCACATTTATTTACGTTACGCACGATCAAACTGAAGCTATGACTTTAGGTGATAGAATCGTTATTATGAAAGCTGGTATTATCCAACAAGTTGGTACTCCTACTGAAGTTTTTGAAATGCCAAAGAACCTATTCGTTGCAGAATTTATTGGTGCTCCAAAAATGAATATCTTTAAAACAAACTTAGTAGAAGAAAAAGGTAAATACTCAGTTACTCCACATGGAGCAAAAATCGAAGTTGATGGAGAAAAAGGCAAGATGCTTAAAGAAAAAGGCGTTAAATCTTGCGAAGTCTTACTTGGTGTCCGTCCAGAACATATGTTCATTGCTAAAGAAAAAGGACCACACACTATTACAACCACCTTACAAGTCAATGAAATGATGGGTAGTGAACATCATTTACACTTAATTACTGAAAATGGTGAAAAAGTTATTTTAAGAGTTCCAACTTTAAATCTTACAACCGAAGAAAGAGCAGCTCTTGTTCCAGGTAAAGAAGTTTATGTTACATTTGGTGGAAACGTCATGCATTTCTTCGATCCAGAAACCACTCACAACTTACTTGTTGATGAAGAATAGTTAAAATAAATGTAAATGTTTTTTCATTTTTCCTTTCGGGCTTAACTTAAAAAAAGTTAAGCCCTTTTGGATTGATAAAAAAGCAAAAATTATTTCGATATAATTTTTGCTTAAGTTAGCAACAAAAATTTTTATATTATACTAATTCTTTCGTCTTTTGTTTCTTTTAATGTAATATCGTTTAAATATACCAAGCAATCAGCTTTTTTATAATCAGACACATTTATTTAACATTATAAGCTTGCAAATAAATTTTTCTTTCTTGTTTACTAAGACCAGCGTGGGCTCCTTTAAATGGATGTTGACATGTGAATTTATCCATTAAGCTATATTCATCAGTAGAAATTAATGTGTAATCACCTATTGTTTCAAGAGATATAGGATTTACATTTTCGCTATATCCAAAATAATGTTTCTCAAGAATTTCTTCTTTAGATAAAAGTAAGAAATGTTCATTTAAAAGTGGATTTGATTTATAAATTTCTAAGAACTTTTCTTTATCTTTTACAAAGAAGGAAGCAAATCTTCCTTCGATAGAAATAAGTGGTCTTTTAAGGGTTTGAGTAAATCCAGGAATATCTTCGATATTAAATTGTTTTACATCAATCATTCCATGGTCACTTATGCATAAAAATAGAGTATCAGGATGTTTTTTAACTAAAGTTTCAATTGTATTATTAATCCAAATAATGACATTTTTAACATGTTTATCATTAACGCCATATTCATGCATTAATGAATCTGGATAAACGTTATAAGCATATGTATATAAGTTTTGAGAAATTGCTTTATCAACTACTTTTGCCCATGCATTGTTAACTTGTTCAATACTCATTCCTTCTTTTTTATAATAGAAAGATTGAACTGATTTAGATACTTCTTTTCCATATTTTTCATTTAAATCATCAAAAATACTTGGTGTTTTTAAAATAGTTTCTAGAATATTAATGCCTACTTTTTTTGTTGAATTATCTAATGATGATTCATCTTTTTCAGTTGATGGAAAAACATCAACAAATTTATCTAAGGATTTAAAATATTGAGTCCACCCTATATATCCGGTTTCAATTGGATATTTACCAGTTGTAATAGATGTTGTACAAGCAACTGTTGTAGGAGGGAAAACACTTTCAATTTCTAAAAATCTATGACTATACATAAATGGAGCAACATCTTTATAATTTTCTAAAATTGATTTTCCAAAAGCATCAAATAAAAATAAGCATATTTTCTCTTTTCCTGATTCTTCAATCAATTTATCTATTTCTGGAATAGTATCGTGATAAGTTTTACAACCAAAATGTTTCAAGATTGAATTTGCAAGGTTCACGAGTGATTTTTCTTTGTTTAATGCTATATCTTTCATAAAATTAACCTACTTTCTTTTAAGATAATATGATACCATTTTTTATAGAAATAATCTTCAGAATTGAGGAGGATAAAACACGTGAAAATCGGATTTATAGGTTGTGGAAAAATGGCTGAAAAAATGGCATTGGTTTTGAAAAATCTAAAAGATTATGAACTTTATGCATGCGCAGCTAGAGATTTCGATAGGGCAAACGATTTTAAAGAAAGTTATAGTTTTAAAATTGCTTATGGAAGTTATGAAGAATTAGTTAAAGATAAAAAAGTTGATATTGTTTATATTTCAACTGTAACCAAAACTCATTATGAAATTATGATACTATGCATTAAAAACCATAAAAGAATTGTTTGTGAAAAACCATTTACTGTTAATTCAATAGAATCAAAAGAAGTAATTGAAGAAGCAAGAAAAAATAATGTATTTTTAGCTGAAGCAATTTGGACAAGATATATGCCTATAAAAGAAGATGTTATTAAAGATTTAGATAGTGGTTTAATTGGAACGCCTTATTTATATCTTGCAAATATTGGGTATAAAATTTTTGATATCGATAGAATGCAAGATCCAATTGGTGGAGGAGTTCTTCTTGATTGTGGAGTTTATCCTATCAATTTTGTAAGAATGTATGCTAGAAAAACCATGAATGATTTTAATGCTTTTTCTAGTTTAACAGAAAGTGGCGTTGATGATTTAGATATAATCAAGTTTGAACTTGATAGTTCCACGAATGCAATTGTTACGAATACTATGCGTTCAAATATAGATTTAACTGCTTATATTTATGGAACTAACGGTTATATGAAATTTGATAATGTTAACAATCCAAAAAGAGTCGAAATATATTCAAATGATCGACCTCCTAAATTTATTATGGCAATCGAAGCTAATAAGAAACTTTCAGGATATGAATATCAATGGCTTGAATTTAATGATTGTATTAAAAAAGGCATGATTGAATCACAATCAATGCCTTTAGATGAAACTCAATATATTATGGAATTACTTGATTCTATT
>CAVKEL010000052.1:0-3647 GCA_963655445.1 Acutalibacteraceae bacterium
TAAATTTAAACTAAAAATAATATTCTAAATTCATCGCTTAGAAAATAGCTTGATATATAGTAGTTTTTCATACTTGAACATTTATTAATTTTCTATAAATCGATGAAAACTCATTTATGACATTTTCAAAAAAGAGCGCGAAACGTATATGAAATTTTAATTTTTTATATTTATTTTGTCTTCAAATTCATTTAAATTTTTAAAGAATTCATCTCTTAAATCATTACCTAAAAATTTTTCTTTTAATTTATAAACTTTAGGGTATCCCCATATAAGAAATAATCCTCTTGGTCCAATCCATTCATTAAATTTCGTATCATGATTTAATGCATATAAGGCAGATAAAGAAGCTTTACTAGGTGAAATAAATATAAATTTCATTAAAGGTATAATTGCTCTATCAAAATGTTTCGAAAATCCACCTCTTGAAGGAGAAAATAAACTAGTTGCACTAGCGCCTGGATGAACTAAAACCATATCAAATCCCGCCTCTTTTGCTTTTAAGGTCGCTAAAATCATTGCTACTTTTGTCTTGCCATATTTTTGAGTTAAGTTCTTTTCGCTATCAAAATTCAAGTCAGAAAAAGAAAGGTTTTTAACATCTATCCAATTTGTTGAAACACTACATTGATTAATAACTTTGCCATTATTTTCTTTAATAATAGATATAAGTCCATTGGTTAATAAATATTGACCATAAAAATTTACGCAAAAAGTTCTTTCAATGCCTTCTTTATTTTTTAATAAAGGAAGATGATAAACACCAGCATTATTTATTAAATATTTAGGATTATATTTTTTTAAACTTTTAATAGATTGTTTAATTGAATCAAGATTGAATAAATCAATATGTTCTATATAAATTGTTGCATTAGGAATTTGTTCTAATATTTTTTCTTTCAGTTTATTTGCTTTATCAATATCTTTGACAGCCATAACAACTTTTGCACCTAGACAAGCTAAATAATATGTAATATAGTAGCCAATCGATCCATCAGCACCAGTAACAATTGCTAATTCTCCATCTAGTCTTTTAGCATTTTTATTTAACCATTTTTTATATAATTTCATTTATTTTTAATCTCCTCATATCGCTTCTCAATCTCTTTAAATGTTTTAATAAAACACTCGTAAAATCCACTAGAATCATTAGTGATATAGGGTAATTTTAAATCTGGGTTATTTTTAATGTTTCTAAAATTATATTCACCATTAACACGCCATTTATCATATAAACCAATTTTAATTGCATTTTCAGGACAATAAAAACTACATCTCATGCACATTAAACACTTTCTTCCGAAAATATATTTTTCATTTTTAAATTTAATATTATGGACTGGACAATTATCCATACATTTATGACATTTAACACATTTAGAATAATCTACTTTATAAAATAATGAATTAACAGGTCCGCCAAGTCTTTGAAGAGTATATAACATACTTATTATCTTTAAATATAAAGGTTCAGTTATTTTTGCTTCTTCGTTGTTTAATAAATCATAAGTTATTATTTCTAATTGCTTATCTAAATAATTTAAAATTTCTTTCACAAAGGTATCATCAAATCTAAAGTGGATTGTATAAGGCATCACGATATGATATTCATTATTAACTTCACATTTTTGTCTTTTTAATATACTTAAAATAACTCTACTAGAAGCATCGTTATACTTTAGTGTTTCCCCACTATTTTTATAAATAAAGTATTTTTTAGAAGGTAAAAATTTAAGTTTTCTAAGATATTTATTAAAAATATTTGGTGAATTAAAAGCGTAAATTGGATAACCTAAACCTATAATGTCATAATCTTTTAAATCAACTATAGGTGCATCAACATCTACTTCAATTGAATCAACTGAAAACTTCGCTTTTAATAGCCTCTTTTTTAAAAACTCAGTCACATATCTTGTATTAAAAGTACCCGTATAATAAATAAGCAAAACTTTCATAAATTAATTTTTGGTGTTGTTTGATTTATTTGTGCCATTTGTGGTCTTTTTTGCACTGGTGCTACTCTTTTTCGCACTTGAACTCTTTGATGTCGAACTTGATTTAGTGGATGTCGTAGATAATTTAGTATTGCTCTTTTGCGTTGTTTTCTTCTTTTTTGTTGTTCCTTTTTTCTTTTTCTTATTCTTTGCGCAAATCATGCTTATTATAAATGATAATAAAACTAAAGCAGCAACCGCATAATATGGATAATATTTTGGATTCGCTAAATCTTCATACCATTGAACATCATTTTTATCAGGTGTTTCTGGTTCACTTGGAGTATCAGGATTAGTAGGAGTATCTGGAGTATCAGGATTCACCACTTGTCCAATTTGACTTGGATTCTCTTTAGAAATACCTGTATCAAAAGTTTTAAAAGCTATATCTGCCCAACTTGGATAATCAATAAATGGGTTTCGATTATTTTGTAAAACTGTATAAACTAAGTTATTTCTATGAATTTCATGGTCATCGACTGGATCTAAAACATTCCATTCAAGCAAATCAGAAAGTATTCCATATTCACATGGATTATTCTCAGTTTCTGCTGCTGTAATCGTCATTTTATTAGTATATACATCTGTTGGAGTATCACTTAATTTTAAAGCTGGCGAATTCTTTAAAGTTGCATCATAAGTATTATATCGAGCAGCCATATAAAAGATACTTCTAGCAATATCGCCTTTATCTTTGTCCATTGGTTCATAAACAGGTATTCCATCTTTATTAGCGCCTAAATAACCTGTTACATTACCACTTATTGATGAAGTGATTGCTGTTGCAGTTTCTTTATTTGCAACATTCCCATATGGATAGTTATTGTGCCCTTGTTGATTGTTCCTCGCTTCACCCATATGAAGATTATGCATATCAGTTGCTGCTAAAGGTAAAAACGAATCATCACTTTTATTTCCAAATCCATATGATTTTGGGAATACATGTTCTCTATTAACGTTATTCCCTGGTTTATTTGTCTTAACAAATGTAAATGTTTCATCATATAAAGGAGAACAAATTACGTTATCTCTTTTCCAATATTGATTAGTAATTTCTTCTTCGGTTAATGGATCTTTTTCAAAATCCCTATCAAATAAAACATAATAATCCCAGGTAGTTCCACCATTTGCTTTTGAAACTTCTTTTTGTCCAGTTTTTAAAATAACTTCTAAAGAAGAAAGCAATTCTTCGCCACTTATTCCTTCTTTTAAATCTCTATAATATTCTTTAACCTCTTCAGTTGTATAATCTTTAAATTTTCCTAAATTAGTTGAAGTATCTCCATTGGCTAATGGTTTATTTGCGCTTATTGATGCAAGATTATTTAATAAAAATAAACATGATAAAATAATAAAAATTCTTTTCATAACACTACAATCTTTCTAAAAAATATTTTATCAAATATTGTTGGTGAAAGTTATAAAGATTTAGATTTTTATAAGTTTTCTATAAATTGGTGAAGAAATTTAATTGATTGAACCGCACTTTTTGTTAAATTTCGGCAATTTCGACATTGCTATGTTAAAATTGCCGATTTTTTTATTTTATGACTCTATTTGCTTGTTCAAGAATTGGTATTTCTCTTTGATAAATTAATTTCCCAAGTTTAGTATCTTTAACATTTTCATATTCATTTTTTGCTTCTTCATAAG
>CAVKEL010000053.1:0-5560 GCA_963655445.1 Acutalibacteraceae bacterium
AAAAATAACTTTAAGAGTAATTAAAGAAAATCTTTTCTGGGCATTTTTCTACAATTCAATAATGATTCCAATTGCAGCTGGAGCCTTGTCATTTGTAGGCATTAGCAACTTAAAACCTTGGTATGGGTCTCTTGCGATGTCTTTATCATCAATAACAGTTGTATTAAATGCTTTAAGAATCAATTTATATGATTTAAATAAAAAATATAAATCATTTAAAAATGATAAAATAAAATCTATAGAAAAAGGAGGAAATAAGAAATCTATGGAAAATAAGGAATATACCTTACATGTTGACGGAATGATGTGTGAACATTGTAAAAAACATGTCTTTGATGCAATTAGCAAAATAGAAGGCGTTAGTAATGTTAACGTCGATTTAAAAAATAAAACTGCTACATTTATTACTACCGAAGATAAGTTAGAAAGCATTAAATCAGCAATCAAAGAAGAAGGCTATGATGTAAAATAGATACGATTTAATCGTATCTATTTTTAATATTCCAAAAATTGCTCCAAATTAAAAAGCAATCAAAATCATAAGTGAAAAAATATATATCACATATGCTTTTTATTCGAAGCAATCAACCTTAGTTCAGTAATGATTCTAAAAATTTCCTTTTGTTATTTAAAATAAATTATAAATTTACTACCCTTTTCAAGTTCGCTATTTATTTCGATTTTAAAGCCATAATTTAAACAAATATGTTTAACGATAGCTAACCCTAGTCCAGTGCCGCCTTCTTTTTTGCTTCGAGATTTATCAACTCTATAAAATCTCTCGAAAATTCTATCAAAATATTTATTATCAATTCCTATTCCTGTATCTTCAACAGACAAAAAACTATCTTTAAGTGTCACAAAAATAGTTCCGCCTTCTTTGTTATATTTAATAGCGTTAGATAATAAATTTCTAACTAATCTATCATAATCTTGAGTCGCAATTTTTAGTTTAACATTTTCCAAATCAGCTTTAATTTTTAAATTTTTATTTTTGATCATTAAATCAAAAGACTTTAAAATTTCTTCTAAAGCTAATTTAGCATTTAATTCAACTCTTGTATCTAAATCTAATTTGTTTTCAATACTTGATAATGCCATCATATCTTCTATTATATTTTGCATTCTTTTAGCTTCAGAATTAATTGAATTAATTGCATCATCAAGCTCGTTTTTCTCAGAAATTATATTTTTACTTATCAAATCACTATAGCCAACAATCGTTGTTAATGGTGTTTTAAGTTCATGTGAAGCGTTTTGGAAAAACTCTTTCTTTAGCTTTTCGTTTAATCTAGAGGTTGTAACATCAAGCATTACAACACCAATTCCTTTGGTATCGTTCAACCAATTTAAATCAATTTTATTTATGATAAATTCATAAATTTTTCCATTTATATTTTTGTCAATATAACTAGAAGATTCTAAAGAATTAACTTTTTCACTGAATTCTTCCCCTAAAAGCAAACATCTATAATTTTTATTTAATACATTTTCTTTTGTAGTATTTAAGCCTGATAAAGCATATTCATTAATCAATAGAACATTTTCATTTGAATCAATCACAAAAATCCCTTCATTTATTGAATCCAAAATATAATTTGTCTTCATATCTTCTTTTTTAATATTTTCGAGTTGAGAAACAATAACATTATTAACATTAGAAATAGTTTCTTCAATTATGGTGATTCCATCACTACTATCACTTAGAGGATCAAGATTAATCGCACATTGAAGTTTATTAACTTCATTTTTAAGAGAACTAATACTTCTTTTATATGATTTAAATTTGAAGAAAAAATAAATAGTATCAAGGACAATAATTGCAATACCCTCATAAATTAATAAAT
This sequence comes from Acutalibacteraceae bacterium, assembly GCA_963655445.1. GTDB lineage: Bacteria > Bacillota_I > Bacilli_A > RFN20 > CAG-826 > Onthovivens. The sequence continues at coordinate 1,848 of CAVKEL010000053.1, forward strand.
AAACACTTATCCTATTTACATTACTTTCAGGAAAACCAACACGAATAAAATAATTATCATATTCCTTAACATAATAAAGAATCGCATAATTCAATGTTTTCGAATTTTTTGAATAAAAATTTTCATCAACTAATTCATTTTTTCTATCTTCTTTTGCAGGATCAATTCCTAATGGATTTATATCTAAAAGTACATTTGCATCTTTATCAAATAATGTAATTCTTAAGTCTTTAATTGAGCTATATTCTGTTTCAATTTCTGAAAGGCTATTATTTGATTCGTATTTTAAAGAAATTTGCGATGCATAGTAATTTAAATTATCCTTAGTTTCGTTTTTTGAAACAATTGATGTAACAAAAAATGAAGTCAATAAAATTGAAATTGAAATAATAAATACAAAAATATAATCAATAATTAAAGTTTTTTTATTCATTTTTTAATTTATATCCATTCCCATATACGGTTTCTATTAAATCTTTATCTTCTCCAAATTTTCTTCTAATTTCTTTAATATGAGCATCTAATATACGAGTTTCATAGCTATTTCCTTCGCCCCATAAAGCAATAAATAAATCATCTCTTCTAACAGTTTCGCCAATATGTTTATAAAGCTCAAAAAGAATAATTGCTTCACCATTAGTAAGTTTTATTTCTGTTCCATTTTTAGATAAAACATTATTTTTTGAATCAAAATAATATCCTCTTATTGTTGATTTTTTCTTTTTTAAATGTCTTCTACTTCTAGCATTCACACGTGAAATAAGTTCGAGTACATCAAATGGTTTTGATAGATAATCATCTGCGCCTAGATCAAGACCATCAACCTTATTTATTGTTAAATTTTTGGCACTTATAATTATTATTTCAATATCATCATATTCGTCTTTTTCTCTTATCTTTTTTAAAATTTCTTCGCCACTAATTTCAGGAAGCATCAAATCAAGTAAAATCATATTTGGTTTAACTTTCCTAAATTCTTCATCGAATTCACTAAACTTAGTAAAACTTTTAACAATATACCCTTGTTTAGAAAGAGCTATATTAATTAAATGAGAAATATTTGGATCATCTTCTATTGAATAAATTAAGTAATTATTATTTTCCATACACCTAAATTATATTATTACTTTATCTTTATAGTAACCACTTTTTATATATACGACCCATTCAGATATATTTGATGCATGATCTGCAATTCTTTCAGCATATTTTGCAAGTAAAGTCGCATAAATAATGAAATTATCATCAAGATTGTTTTTATCTTTTTTAAGAGGAATTTCATCTAATACTTTAAGATATAATGCATCAACTTCATCATCTCTATTTACGACATCAGTTGCTAATTTTTCATCATTATTTACGAAAGCTTCATAAGAATCTGTAACCATTTTAAACGCAAGTTTTAAAATTAATTTAAGATTTTCAAATTTAGTTGATTCGCTATATTTAAGTAAATTTGTAGTAGTCCAAACTAAATCTAAAGCATGATCGCTAAGACGTTCAATATCTTCAACAAGTTTAAAAATACCTGTCACTTTTCTTAAATCAATAGCAAAAGGACGTTCTCTTAAAATAATTAATAAACATTCTTCCTCAATTTTTCTTTCGTAAGCATTAATTTTTTCATCATCAATAACTGGAACATTAATAACTTGATGATTTAATAAAATATCACCTGCATCTTTTAAATATTTGTTAGTTAATTCAAACATCTTTATTGTGTTTAAATTAATTTCATCAATACGATTATTTAAATCCATTAGCTGAACCTCCCTGTAATATAATCTTCACTTCGCTTATCCTTTGGATGAGCGAAAAATTCTTCTGTTTTATTAAATTCAACAAGTTCACCGAGCATAAAAAATGCCGTATAATCGCTAATTCTTGCCGCTTGTTGCATATTATGAGTAACAATAATAATTGTATATTTTTTCTTTAATTCTTTTATTAATTCTTCTATTTTTAAAGTAGCAATTGGATCAAGCGCACTTGTTGGTTCATCCATTAAAATTACATCTGGAGACATAGCAATACAACGAGCAATGCAAAGTCTTTGTTGTTGTCCACCACTTAAAGCAAGTCCGCTTTTATTAAGTTCATTTTTGACTTCATCATATAAAGAAACATCTTTTAATGAAGTTGTAATAATTTCATTTAAAACTTTTTTGTCTTTTAAACCATGACATTTTGGACCATAAGTAATGTTGTTTTTAATAGACATTGGAAATGGATTAGGTTGTTGAAAAACCATTCCAACTTTACTTCTTAAATAGATAGTATTTATTTCATTAATGCCTATATTGTTAAATTTTATATCTCCATCAACTTCACATCCATTTATTAGATCGTTCATCTTATTAAAACATCTTAAAAATGAAGATTTTCCACAACCTGAAGGACCAATTAAAGCAGTAACCTTATTTTTAAATATATCCATATTAACATCTTTAAGAACTTGTTTTTTCTTATTATCATAATATAGATTCAAATGACTAACAGAAAATACTTTTTCTTCGTTCATATTTACTTCGCTCCTTTAAATTTATTTAATTTACTTGATATTAATTTTGTTAATAAAGAAAGAATTAATACCATTACAAGAATAATAATTGATATTGCGCAAGCATTTTCATATTGAGGTGTTTCACCTTGTAAAACCGACCAAATATGAACTGCAAGAGTTGCATTGCCGCTTAAAATATTTAAATTATCAGTAATAATTGCGCCCATTGAGAAAATTAATGCAGCACTTTCACCAATAATTCTACTAATTGAAAGCAAGGCAGATGTTAAGATTCCATCTTTAGCATTTGGTATAACTATTTTAAAAACAGTTTGTGTTTTATTTGCTCCTAAAGCAAGCGAAGCTTCACTTAAAGAATTAGGAATAACTCTTATAGATTCTTCAACAGTTTTAACAATTGTTGGAAGAAGCATGATTGATAAAGTTAAGGCTCCACTAAATAAACTTCCGCCACTTGTATTTGTAACATTATTTAAAATAGGAATAAATAAAATAGCGCCAGCAAGACCAAAAATGATTGATGGTATACCACTTGTGACATCAATCAAAACTCTAATAATTTGTGTTATTTTGTTATCTTTTGCATAAACCGATAAATAAATTGCTGCACCAATACCTAATGGTAAAGAAAGTAATATTGTTACTAGAATTAATGCGATTGTTGTTAATAAACTTCCTTTTATTCCTTTACCAACACTAGTTAAAGTCCCATCAAAAATTGCGATACTATCATCTAAAACTTCAACCATTTTTGAAGCTTTGTCTTTTGAACTAATAACTTCAAGATTTCCATCTTTTGTTTCTAAGGTTAAGTTATTAATATAATAATCCTTATTTATTGTAACTTTTGCACCTTTAAAATCTACAAGGTTATAAAAAAGTGATGCATTATCCATATAAACAATATGAATTATATTTTCTTCAGCATTTGTAGAATCTTCTAATGCAACGCCCCATTTATAAGAAAAGTTTTCATAATTCTCTTTATTTTCAAATCTTAAATCATCATCCATTTTAAAGTCATCTTTTGTTTTAATAGTATAAGAATGTTCAGAATAATCTCTTACTAAAAAATCAAAAGATAAACTATTAGATCCGGTTGTAAAAATATAGACAATCATCGAAACTAAAATTCCAATAGTAAAAAATGAAAAAAGTAATGTAGTAAAGTTAATACCTAAATCCTTTG
>CAVKEL010000054.1:0-2075 GCA_963655445.1 Acutalibacteraceae bacterium
TAATAAAAATTACCTAAATTATTAGTACGAGTAAGAAATTTTCTTAAAGTTTAGGGTAAATATTAAAGTTACAATGAGTTTAAAATATTTATTATTCTCGTAAAAAATGGTATTATTTACGAGAAAGGAGTTAAATATGAGAGAATTCGATTATAAAAAACTTTCGACTATTAAATGGGATAGCGAAATAATTGAGTACCTAACTAAAATCCATGAGATGAAAGGTCGACAAGAAATATATCTTTCTCAAAAACAATTAGAACTTGATAGATTAGTTGAAATTGCAAAAATTCAAAGTACAGAAGCAAGCAATGCAATTGAGAATATTAAAACAACAAAAGCTAGATTAAAGCAACTTGTTTTACAAAAAACAACTCCAAAAAATCGAAACGAAAAGGAGATTGCTGGATATCGCGACGCACTTGCAACTATTCATCAGAGTTTTGAGTATATTCCGATAACTCCAAATTATATTATGCAACTCCACAAGATACTGTATTCTCATAACATTGAGGTAAATTTTGGAGGATGTTTTAAAAACTCGCAAAATGAAATTTCCGCTATAGATGAAAATGGTAAAAAAATAGTTTTATTTATACCACTCGATCCATTTGAAACACCGATGGCAATGGAAAATCTTTGTAAAACCTTCAATGAAGCTGTAGAAGATGGAAAAGTCGATGTGCTTTTATTAATACCTATTTTTATACATGATTTTCTTTGTATACACCCTTTTTGTGACGGTAATGGCAGAATGAGCAGACTTTTGACAACATTACTTCTATATCGTTCAGGTTATTTTGTTGGAAAATATATCTCAATAGAAAGTAAAATCGCTAAATATAAGGATTTGTATTATGATGCTTTGTATGATAGTCAAATTAATTGGCACAAAGGAAAAGATGATCCTACACCTTTTATAAAATATATGCTTATGACAATTCTTTCTGCATATAATGATTTTGAAGAAAGATTAAGCCTTATAAATAAGAAAAAAACAGCAGTGGAACTTGTTGAAGGCGCATTCGGAATTAAAATTGGTAAGCTTACGAAATCCGATATTGCTGAGCTTTGCCCAACAATTTCTATTAGTTCAGTTGAAAAAGCAATTGCAAGCTTAATAAAGGATGGCAAAGTAAAAAAATATGGCAAAGGTAAAAACACATACTATGTGCTAATAAGATAACTGTTCTCGTAAAAAATATATATAAATTACGAGAAACAATAAAGTGATAAGAGAAAGAATTTAAATGATTAATATTCATGAAATTGCTGATAGTTGAATAAAAGAGGAACTAGAGAAGAAAAAACATACATTTTTGAGCGATTCAACTCATTGAGTATCGTTTTTTCGGTCTAAAAGGGTTATTTTATAAAAATTATCTTATTTATTAAATTTCTTTTACATTCTTTTACAATTCTTAATTTCCTTTACATTCTTTTACAATTCTTAATTCCTTTTACGTTTACGGTTAAATTTACTTAAGTTTAATATGATTATGTTATTTGTTACTTTTTGTATTTGTTTGATATAATTTAATCAAGATAATGAAGGGGGAAATCATGAAATATTGTCAACATTGTGGATATGAAATAATGGATGGATACACTATTTGTCCAAAGTGTGGTTATTCAGTTACTAATAATAGCAGTGATATTGTAGTGGTAAGTGAGACTAACATATATGCTATTATTGGATTTATTTTATTATTCTTTAATCCACTTTTAGGTTTTATCTTTGGTGCAATTGGTTTAAGTAAATCAAAAGAGTTAAATGGGAAAGGTGGAGGTTTATCTATTGTTACTCTAATTTTTTCAGTAATATATTTTTTAGCAACGATTATCATTCTTATAATTGTTTCTAAATATTGGGCAAAGTAAAATATAATTTATAGAAAAACCCAAATGACTATTGAAACAATTTTTTAAAGGGTTTTATAAATTTATAGGAAGTTAATTAAGATTATATTAGGAGAAGCGTTATTTGATTTTATGGAGCAAAAAATCAACACATTCTCCTAGAGTGTTCAAAAATAACGGGTTCACGCCGTTTTTTTTTTTTTTTTTTTTTTTTT
>CAVKEL010000055.1:0-7205 GCA_963655445.1 Acutalibacteraceae bacterium
CTATAAACAGAATTGTCATCATAAAGGCCTATTCCACGAAGTATAGAATTTTCACTAAAATCATAAGCGAAGTTTTTTAGATATTTATGCATAAAAGTTCCTCCGTGCGTATCTTTTATTTATAACATAAATTTATTGTTTTATAAATTGTAAAATAGAATATTTTTATTTTTAAATTAAACGCTAACTGAAATTTTTGATTTACATTTTAAAATCATAATAAATTTAAGCGACTATTTTGCTATATTCATAGTTGAAAAATTATTGGTCAATGATGAAATAATTGTGATTGAATCATATTAAATTCATATTTGCAATTAATAAAATCATTTTTTTATCTTTCTTCTTAATAGTTCTCATTTGTAAACGATGAGAAATATAGCGCTATAAAGTTAGTAAATAAAATAAGTGTTATAAAACAGATTAAAAAGTAAATTTTTATAAACAAATCGTTTTAATCGTGATATATTTAAAGCGATTTAAATGGTTATAAATCTTTCATTTATCGGAATTTGGGATTTGATAAATGCGAAACATATTGTTATCGCCAATATGAATCAAGATTATAGTTATCTAAATCTAAAATTTTATTTTAGAAGGAGAAATTATGAAAAAGAAATTGGCGATTTTTTTAAGTTTATGCAGTGTTTTTGGACTTGTAGCATGTGGAAATAGTTCATCAAATAATGATGATACTAAAGATGATACGCAAGATACTACAACTGATGACACAGATGATTCAAGCAAAAAAGAAGATAGTGATGATAGTGACTCTGATGATAGTAAAGACACTACTTCAGATGGAAAAGTTTATGATACAAGTGGAAAAGAAATAGTTAGTGGTAGTGCTTCTGTTTCCTTTCAATATGGGCATCAAACAACAAGCAAAACAATCAATGCTGCTTATTTAATTGATGGCGTTACTGTAAATATTACCTCAGGAAGTTATTCAAGTGCTTCAAGTTCTGCTGATCAAGTCGTGTTTTTAGTTATAAATGGTGGAAAACTTAATATAACTGGAACTAGTGGTAGTTATGTAGGTATTTATAAATCAGGTAGTGCTGCATCAAATGGACAAGTTGGTGATGATTATAATTTTTATGGAATTAATTCAGGAATTGTAGTTGCTGGTTCATCTTGTGCAACAATTAAATATACAAATATTGAAACTGCAGCAAACGGTTCAAATGCAGTTGTTGCAACAAATGGTGGAGATATTGATATTTCAAATTCAACAATTAAAACAACAGGTTCTGCAGGTTCTCGTGGTCTTCATGCAACTTATAGCGGAACTATTGTTGCTGATACAGTCGATATTTCTACTCAAGGTGCATCTTGTGCAAGTCTTGCAACAGATAGAGGGGGAGGCACAATTACAGCTTCAAATATGACTCTTGAGACAAATTCAAATGGTTCACCTCTTGTTTACTCTACAGGCACAATTAATGTTTCAAATTCAACTGGAACTGCTAATAAAGCACAAATGGTTGTTGTTGAAGGTGGATCAAGTGCGAATTTAACAAGTTGTTTATTCAGTTGCACTGGATCTGGAAATAGAACTGGCACCAGCGATATAAATTCATCTACGCACACAATTGATGCAGGTGGAATTTTTATTTATCAATCTTTCTCAGGAGATAGTGAAGAAGGAACCGATTACTTCACAGCAAGTGATTGCACATTAAAAGTAACTTCTAGTGATGTCCCAATGTTCTATGTTACAAACATTACTGCTGTAGTTACTTTAAGTAACAATACTTTCACTCAAGCATCATCTTCTGATTATCTCATGATTGCAGAAGCTACAAACCAATGGGGATCAACTGGCAAAAATGGCGCAACTGTTAGTATAAAATTATCTAATCAAGATTGGGATACAAGTAAAACATACGTTGGTTCTACATCAAGTATTAGTTATAAATAAAAAAATAACTAAATAAATATAAAATATTGACCATTCTCATTTCTTTGAGAATGGTTTTTAATATTAGTTATTTTTGAATATCTTTTCTAATAATCATTGATATTTATAATGCAGATTAAAATTGGAACTTTATCAAATTTCAAAAATCAACAGAAAATTTTTGCATTTTTGAAACATAATTAACTAAAACATAAAATACTTATAAATATAATAAATTATAGAAATTAGGACATTACAATGTTATAATTTTGGTATGAAAGTTAATATGAAAAAAAATTTAGTTATTTATCATGGATCAAGCAAAATTATTGAAGTTCCAAAATATGGTTATGGAAATATCCACAACGATTATGGATTAGGATTTTATTGCACAGAAGATATTGAACTTGCAAAAGAGTGGGCAGTAAGTGAAAAAATTGATGGTTTTGCTAACAAATATGAGTTAGATACAAATGGTTTAAAATGTTTAGATTTATCGAAATATAATATTTTATTTTGGATTACAATGTTGATTCAAAATCGTACATTTGATCTAAAAAATGATATTGCAAAGATTGGCAAAAAGTATTTAATTGATAATTTTTCTTTGCCATATGAAGATTATGATATTATAAGAGGATATCGAGCTGATGATTCTTATTTTGCATTTGCAGAAGCTTTTTTAAATAATTCTATTTCTTGTCAACGACTCTCTGAAGCTTTAAGACTTGGAAAATTAGGTGAACAAATTGTTATTAAAAGTGAAAAAGCTTTCACTAGATTGAAATTTATTGGAGAAGAAATGGCTAGAAGTAATGTTTATTACCGTTTAAGAATAGAGAGAAATGAAAAAGCTAGATTTGAGTTTTTATCAAACAAAGCTGGCACATATAATCCAAATGCGATTTATCTTAGTGATATTTTAAAAGGAGATATTAAAAAAGATGATCCACGCTTACGATAAATTTTATTTAGATATTGCTCAACAAAAATTAGGGTTGATTTTTGAGCTTGCAGTTTATCAGGAAAAACTTTCAATTGAACAAATAACTAAAAAATTTTTAGATTCTAAAATTTCCATTGCTTTTGAAAAAGGGAATCCAATTTATTTATTAGGTAAATCTGCAAGTGAATTATTAGGTCTTATATTAAATAAACAAATTAACGAATATGAACTAAATATGTACGCTTCTCCTGAATATTGGGTAGGTTGGATTTTTGCTTATGTGCAATGGGAGCTTAATAAATCATTTATGACTATAAATAATGCATACTCGACATCTAAATTATTATTAAATTATTTCCCATATCATGAAATGGATGTAACTGCAACTTTAGAATTAATTAAAAAGTACCTTCCTCAAGATACTCCTTTAAAAATATGGAGAAAAAAGAGAAGATTAAGCCAATCTGAATTAGCTAATATTAGTGGAGTTCCATTACGTTTAATTAAGGCTTACGAACAACAAAAACTAGATATTACAAAAGCCCAATGTGCAACTGTTTATAGATTGTCGTGTGTTTTAGATTGTGAAATGAAAGATTTATTATTTTGAGTCAGTAATGAAAAAACATTGAATAAATCAATGTTTTATTTATATTTTGTAAGAACATTTCTCAATGTATCTTTATATGATTCTTTCGCGTGTATTTTTATATATTCAAAATCTTGATCAGGCTTAGATGTTATAAAAATTGGTATGTCAGAGTTTTGAACTTTATTTATTCCACAAATTATTACTAATTTACTTTTGTCTACATTATTTATGATACCTGACAAAACTTTTCCATTTAATGATTGAGAATCAAAAGAACCTTCGCCAGTAATAATTAAGTCAGCATCCATGGCTTTCTTTTTGAAATTTGATATTTTTAATATTTCATTTATACCAGAAACAATTTTAGCATCCATGAAGGTGTAGAAAGCAGCAGCAAGACCTCCAGCAGCTCCTAATCCTGGAATATTTTTAATATTTTTATGAGATGATTCTTCAAATATTTTGCATAAATGAGTTGCTGTATTTTCTAAATAAACTAAATCATTTTGATAACCTTTTTGGGGTCCGAAAATATATGTTGCACCATTCTCTCCTAGTAATTGGTTTTTAACATCGGTAAGACAAATAAACTCAATGCTTTTATTTTTTAAAACAAAATTATCTAAGTTAATTTTGTTAACTTTTAAGGCATTTGACATATCAATATCTTCATTTAAATTAAAATTTATTCCTAGTTCTTGAAGCATACCAATTCCTAAATCATTAGTTGATGTACCTCCAAGTCCAATGTATATTTTTTTAACATTTAATTTAATGGCTTCTTCAATTAAAATACCAATTCCTCTAGTTGTTCTTTTTAGTGGATTAATTTTGTTTTTAACCATTGGTAAACCAATTATTTTTGCAACTTCAATTAAAGCTGTATTTTTGTTAATAAGCAAAAGTGGCGATGTAATCGTTTCATTTTCACTATTGACCGTTTTAAAATCATATACGGTTCCACCAAGCAATTCTTTAATTGCATCAATTGTTCCTTCACCTCCATCAGCAATATATTGATAATCTAAAGACCAAGAATCTTTAAATTCTTCATCTATTAAATCTTTTGCAATTGAGACAATATCACTACTTGATAATGTTCCTTTAAAGGAGTCCGAGGCTAGAAGTAAACGTTTCATGAGTATATTTTGCTATTTTTTATTAAAAAATAAAATGATATTATTTTAAGTAGGAGGCTATAAATAGCTATGAAAAAAATAATCAAACCAATAATTTGGTTATCTTCTTTAATCGCTGCCGCAACAGTTTGCATGGGAGTAGCCCATGGTATTCAAACTGACTTTGGAAATGTCGAAGTTAGTATGGGACATTTTGAAGATGATAGTAGTGGAAAAGCATTAACTTACAAGCTTTATCGTCCAAAAACAGCAACTGAAGAAAGTAAAGCACCTGCCGTTTTACTATTGCATGGTTATCAAAATGATCATGAAACCAGTGCAGGATATGCCGTTGAACTTGCTCGTAGAGGATACGTTTGCTTAGCTCTAGATGAGTATGGTCATGGTGCAACAGAACTTTCAATGATTGAAAGAGGTTATGTTAACCATAAAACTAATTTCACTTTCGGAACTATGAAAAATGGAAAGTATGTTGTACAAATTGGTGGACAAACTAGATACAAAGTTTTAATGAACTTTTCCGCCTTATCATTTTTCAATGATATGTATACAAAAGATGGTGTTTTTGATGAAAATAAGAACTACTTAGGAGTAGATAAAGAAAGCGCAAATTCTATAAAAGATTCATCAATGGGTGGAGTTGCTGCTTATAGTTATCTTGCTTCCCTTCCTTATGTTGATGCAAATTACATGGGGATTACGGGACACTCAATGGGTACATGGGCTTCTTGGAGTGTAGCTGCTGCTTATAGTGGTGGCTTTGAAATTGAAGGTAAAGGACATTATCCTCAACCAAAAGCAACAGTTCTTCAATGTGGTGAATTATTCTCTAAAGATGCTTATAGTGAACATAGCGAAATCACATTTAGTAATGTTTTGCTATTGACTGCAAAATATGATGAATTCAATTATTTTAGAGATTATGAAACTACTCCAGTTACTAAAGATTTGATTAAATCTGATCTTAGAGTTGAATTTTTAAATAATGAAATTAATGGAAAAAGTAATGGTGTAACAAAAGATAATGCTGAATGGGACACTACATTTGGTAGTATGAAAGATGGCACTGCTAGACGTTGTGAATATCTTGTTACAAATCATAGATTAACAACTCATGATGCCCATGGTATGTCAGTTGCTATTGATTGGTTTAATAATTCAATGGTTGATTCATCAAACAAGAGTTTAATTACATCTAATCTTGCAAGTACAAGTTTAGTTTATGGGTGGAAAGAATTCTTAGTTGCTCTTGCAATGTTTTGCATGCTTGGAGTCGTAGTTGCTATGGCTTTCTTACTTACTAACTTTAAGTTCTTTGCAGCATGTAATGTTGGAGTAGCAAGTAATCCAGATTATGAAAAACATGGCTGGAAATGGTGGAAAGGTGCACTTATTACAATTTTGCTTGGTGGTATAACATATCCTTTCTGCACTCAACTTGGTCATGGTTTATTACCTCTTCCAGATACTACTATTTTTAGAATGACAATTGGAAATGGATTCTTTGCATGGTACTTAATTCTTGTATTATGTATGCTTGGATTTATTTTTGTTCCGTTCTTAATTAAACGTCATAAAGATAAAAATTATGAAATTGATATGAACTTTGCTGGTTTATCAAGAAATAAACCTGAAGTTGTTAGTGAAGTTAAAGATGAAACTAAAAAGAAGAAACATCATCGAGTACTCAAGATGGATTGGGCATTATTTGGTAAAAGTTTATTACTTGCCTTTATAATGGTTCTTCCAATGTATTTAGTTACAGTAATTTATGAAGCTGCTTTTAATCTTGATTTAAGATTTATTTGGCCATTCTTCAAAGGTTTTTCACTTGAAAGATTTGGACAATTCTTAGTTTATTTCCCAATGTTTGCATTATTCTATGTTTTGAATAATTCTGCAATTCTTGCAAGAAATAGAACAAAATATACCTCAATGCCAGGCGCTAAAGGATTCTTCAATACTTTCTGGAGAGTTGCTTTGTCAATGGTTGGTGGTGTATTACTTATTACTTTAATTGAATATGTTCCTTTCTTTATGCAGATTGGCCCAGGAGCTGATTTATTATTTAGTTCAACTTTTGGTGGACCATTTATGTCCTTGCTTATCGTATTTTTACCACAAGTTATTGTATTTTCATTAATTGCAACAATACTTTATCGTAAAACTGGTACAGTTTATGTTGGAGCATTCACAATTGCAATATTAGCTTGCTGGATTGTATGCGGTGGATCTGCAATTCTTTAAGTAAAAATTAGCGTTGAAAGATTAACAATCAACTTTTTTAAAACGAAAAATCATATATGAATTTTTAATAGTCATATATGATTTTATTTGCTCTATTTGAACATTATTTGTTTATTTTAAATGCGACTTTTATTATAATAAGTCATACGCCCTGTTGGAGAAGCGGTTTAACTCACATCCCTCTCAAGGATGCATTCATGGGTTCGAATCCCATACAGGGTACCATTAAGAAACAATAGGATTGATACTTTTGTTATCAGTCCTTTTATATTTATTACAATCATATCACATATCTACATTACATATTTTTCAAGATTTTCAAACACTAACTTTCCTTTAATTTCAAATTATCTTATCAGTATATGATAAGTTCATTGA
>CAVKEL010000056.1:0-1241 GCA_963655445.1 Acutalibacteraceae bacterium
GCATATAAGATAGCATTATCAAATAAATTATCACGACCAGATGAATATTTTATTGCTGGTTTGCTTCATGATATTGGGAAACATGTTAATGAAAATGATGCTATAAATTATATGGAAAAATATTTTAGAAGTTTTGTTGATTTACCTTCATGGTCATATCATCAATTTATTGGTGCATTTTTAGCAAAGAAATTATTTCCAAATATTTCAGATGAAGTTTATAAGGCAATTTTGACTCATTGTACAGGCGATCAAAATATGAGTGTAATGCAAAAAGTCGTCTATGCATCGGACAAAATTGAACCTACTAGAGGTTATGATAGCAAAAGCATGATTATCCATTGTGAGAATGATTATAAAGAAGGTTTTATTGAAGTTTTAAGCGAAAATATGAAATTTTTATCTGAAAATGGTGGAGTTTCATCGAATAATGAACTTACTAAACATTGTTTAGAATGTTATTTAAATAAATAATTAAAAAGGAAGATAATATTATGACAAAAATTGAAAAAGAAATAATTAAAGCAATTGATGGAAGAAAAGCTGAGGATATAAAGTTTTATGATGTTAAAGGAGTTAATCCTCTTTGTGATTCAATAATTGTTTGTACTGCTTTAAATGAAAGAAATCTTTTTGGTATAGAAGATGCTGTTGAAGAAACTGCTTGGAAGCTAAATATAAAAATACATCATGTTGAGGGTAGAAATGATTCAAAATGGGTAATTGTAGATCTTAATGATATTGTAGTTCACATATTAACTCGTGATGAGCGCGAAAGATTAGCTTTAGACGAAATTATTAAAACAAAATAGAGAATGACGAATATTAATTTTGAGAAAAGGGTGTTTTTTAGATAAATAACTACTTCGCATAATATCTATTATGTTAAGTAAAAGCAATAAAAAAGTCGATTGAATCATGCATTTTAAAAATAATATGATTTTATTTTTAATAAATAACACATTAAAACAACTATTTTTAGATTAAAAATTACTACTTAATATATACTAAATATTTACTAAACAATATATAAAATTATGCCGAATATATTCTTTTAAAATTACATGGCATTTTAATTATGTGTTCTAATAATGATCTATACATATATAAAATACCAATAAGATGATGTTGCATTAAATGACATATTGGTTCTATCGGTCCAGAATTTATTTCTAATTTATCCTTATTTTGGAATCGAATCTCATTGATTGCAGCTAAAAATTCAAAATCACATGAAATTT
>CAVKEL010000056.1:1298-4494 GCA_963655445.1 Acutalibacteraceae bacterium
ATTATATATAATGGGCAAATAAGAACATTTGGTTCGTATGCTGTTGTATTTTGTAGAACTAAAAATATCGATATTTTCCCATCTTTTCGCATATACTTTCGTATTTCTCCAGGCGCAGTTGGACGATTATTCTTTTCTTTTTCTGAAATCAAAATATCACTTATTGCTTTTTCAGTCCAATTTACATGCTCAATAAGATTGTTCGTTTTTTCATAATTGATATGATAAACATTTTCAAATTTTTCTTTTTTAAAATTCATAAAATTTCTCCTTATATAGTTATATAGGAGGAGAATTTTGAAAAATTACCGATTTATTTTATATTTTTATTATTTTTTTAATTTTATTTAAAATAATATCCAAAATCCCAAATGTAATTAATGTTATTAAAACAATTCCAAAAAGTTCGATATAATCAGCATTAATTGCATATGCAAGATATACTAAATAGCCTAAACCTTTTATGCTTTGACTTCCAATTATTATTTCTGACATAATCTCAACTTTCATTGATAATCCAAATGATTGAGCTAATCCTAAATATATGTAAGGCAAGATTGTTGGAATAATAACTTTAAAAATAGAATTAAATTTATAAAGTCCTTCAAGTCTTAAAGACATTACTATATATGGATCAATATTTTTTATACCATTTAATACCGCTTCATATAAAATTGGAAAAACTATTAAAAATATAACTATAAATGTTGAAATAGTTGATTTAATAAATACTAAAAGTAAAATAGAAATTACTGCTGTTGGAACGACCTTCATTATGGCAATAGCAGGTGATAATATTTTCTCCACTGCATTAAAAAATCCAGATAATGTGCCAAGAATTATTGCAAAAACAAAAGCAATTAATATTGTTAATAAGCTTATACCAAGGCTGGTTAATATAGCTATATAAATTTGTCCACTGCCCAAAATCTCAAACGATTTATTTAAAGTTACAAAAAAATCTGGGAAAATCATTTTTTTATCATAAATTAAACTTGAAATTTCCCAAAATAAAAGCAAAATCACAATGCCAATTGTTATGAATATACCATTTGAAATGGGATTTTGCTTTTTGTTTTTCATGTTAATATTTTAGACTATTTTTTATTAATTTGGAAACCTGCATTAACAGTACTTAAAAATTCGTTTATGTTATCTAAACTAACTTCATCATCTGGATTTGCAACGCCGAATTGGTTAGCACCATCAGATTGCAATTTCTTTACAAGATTTGCGTTAAAACCATATGTTGCTGCTTGAGCTGTTACATCTCCAAGTTTATTCATAGTTTCAACAACTGTATCGATATTTGGTTTATATACATTGGTCATTTGTTTTTTAACATCTTTCCAATATGCTGCAACATAATTTGGCTTTAATTTCAAATACTCATCTCTTACAAATAGACCAGCTTGTGGGATATAATCAAATTTTCCATTAGTTACTTCACTGACTTTGTCATTTAAATTTTTATCAAATGTTATTTTAAGTTCTTCTGAACTTGTTTTTGCAGAAGTTAAAGCTGGTTCAGCAATTAAGAAATAATCATAAGTAACGCCTTCAAAAGTCCCTGCTTTTAACGCTGCAGGCATTTTTGTATTGTCTTGAATATACGAAATAGTTGTGCTTACATCATTGAATAAGTCAGCATAGCAGGCTTTTAAAGCCATATCTGGTGCTTGACCTTTCATGAATGTCAAAATTTTATCACCTTTTTGTGGTTCTCTATTTAAAGTTCTACTTACTAAATGGAAATTACCAGCTGTTAACATTCCAAGATAAGTATAGTTTGCAGTAGATTCCACTGCTTTATCTTCTTGTTTAAAACCATTTGTCAATTTTAAAGCGGTTACAGAATCAAAAATAATGTAGTTATATTTATCAGCTTTTAATTGAACTGGTACATCACTATTATTTCCAGCTACTTCAAAACCTTTTTTATTGATGACAGAGTCATAAACAGCAAGTAAAGGTGCGCCTTTTGGTGCAAATGCGGAAAATTCTTCGTCTCCCTCAGTAACTTTGACATCAGTTAAAGACTTAGATATTCCACTATTTTTTTCTGTGATTGTTAAAGTTACACTACCCTCCTTCAAGGCTTCAATTTCGCCATTCTCATTATTAACTGAAATAATTGAGTCATCACTAGATTTATATGTAAAATAAACTTGTCCACTACTTGGAGTTATATTTTTTGCAATTAATAAATCTTTTTCTCCGGTAATTAATTCATTGGTAGAATGGTTTTTTAATGCGACTTCAAAACTTGTAATTGTAACGTTGTCTTCAACTTTTGGACCGCAAGACGTAAGTCCTAAACTAACTCCAGTTAATCCTAAAATAACTGGAGCAACATTTAAGTATATAATTGTATTTTTTTCTTCATTTTTTACTCCTTTTTATTAATTAAAGATTTCTTCAATTGGCCTTCCAATCATTGTTTTATCAGGTTCGAGATTGAAATTTTTAAGAACAGTAGCACCAATATCCGCAAATGAATCTCTTTCATCTAAATATTTTCCATCGTTAATTAATGGAGAATAAATTAATAATGGGACTTTTTCTCTTGTATGATCAGTTCCTTTATATGTTGGATCATTTCCATGGTCAGCAGTAACCATTACTAAATCATCTTCTCTTAATTCTTTGAGCATTTCACCAAGTCTAACATCAAATTCTTCAAGAGCATTTCCATACCCTAATGGGTTTCTTCTATGTCCAAATTCACTATCAAATTCAACTAAGTTTACAAAACAAAAACCTTCTTTGAAACTTTCTTTTTTAACTAGATCTATCGTCTTATCCATACCATCTTGATTTGAAGTTGTATGAACAGTTTCAGTAACACCTACCCCATTAAAGATATCATTAATTTTTCCAACGCAACTTACGACATGACCATTATTTTTTAAAATATCCATTGCTGTTACACCGCTTGGTGAAATGGTATAATCATGTCTATTACTCGTACGTTTAAAGTTATCTTTATTTGTTCCAACATATGGTCTTGCGATAATTCTTCCAACAAACCATTTTGGTTTCATACAAAGTCTTCTTGCAATTTCACAACATCTATAAAGTTCTTGAAGACCTGTTTTTTCTTCATGTGCAGCAATTTGCAAGACTGAGTCGCTTGAAGTATAAACGATTAATGAATTATCTCTCATTTGCTCTTCGCCTAAAACTTTCAAAATTT
>CAVKEL010000056.1:4532-5820 GCA_963655445.1 Acutalibacteraceae bacterium
AGTTCCACTTGAAGCATAATTTCCAATAATTTTATGATCTGTTTCTTTTTCGAGTTCATCTATTAATTCTTTTGGAAAACCAGTATCTGTAAAAGTTTGAAAAGGCTTTATTGTTTTTATTCCCATCATTTCCCAATGGCCAGTCATTGTGTCTTTTCCATTGCTAGCTTCATTTAATTTAATACTAAACGCTTTTGGATGATCAACTTTTTTGCAACCAACAATTTCATCAAGGTCGGCTATACCTAAACTATTTAAAACCGGAATATTGAGACCATGAGGCATTTTTTCGCTTATGTGCCCAAATGTATTAGTTCCTAAATCATCAAATTTTTCAGCATCAATACCGTGTCCAATGCCTGCACTATCCATAACGATTAAGAATATTCTTTTGAATTTTTTCATTTTAAAGCCTCCAAAACTAAATGAATTATAGTTCACTTTTTCTTCCAATACAAATCATATGCTGTTCTTAAAGTTTTTTCTGATAAATGTGTATAAATTTGTGTTGTTTCAGCATTTGTATGCCCTAGCATTCTTTGAACAGTCCTTATATTTGCGCCATTTTCTAAAAGATGGGTTGCAAATGAATGTCTTAAAGTATGTGGCGAAATTTCTTTTTCAATTCCTGCATCTAAAGCATACTTTTTAATTTGCATAAAAAAGTATTGTCTAGATAATGGTTTACCTTTTTGATTAAGAAACACAAAATTAGAATTTTTACTATTTGGTATTTTGTCCCTTACTTCTACAATGTATTTAACCAAATATTTGATGGCATAATCATCAATTGGAACAATTCTCTCTTTTGCTCCCTTGCCAAATATAGTTAAGATTCTTTCTTGATAATTTATTGATTTATTTTGTAAACTAACAAGTTCACTGACTCTTAAACCACATCCATACATCATTTCAAGCATGGCTTTATCACGAATACCACTTGCTTTTTTAAAGTTTGGAGCCTCTAATAATAAGTTTATTTCGTTTTCGTCTAGAACTACAGGAATATGCTTTTCTTTTTTTGGCATTATAACTTCTTTAATTAAATTCTCTTTAATTCCTTCTCTTTCTAGAAAAATATAAAAGGATTTAATTGTAGAAACACGTCTTGATATAGAAGTTGATTTTAATTCATCAACGCTTTGTTTATATATAAAATTATCAATATCTTCATCAGTTAAATCATCAGTATCCTTTATATAAGGAAAATATTTAAGAAAGCAATTAAAATCATCCTTATAATCTTTTAATGTTCCTTTTAGTAGTCCCTTTTCAAAAAGAGAGTATT
>CAVKEL010000057.1:0-4094 GCA_963655445.1 Acutalibacteraceae bacterium
TTAAGCTAACTAAATGCAGTTATTTTCTATATAATAGTTGTTGCAAATAAAAGGAGATTGTTATGGGAAAATTTAAAAGCTTTTTAGTCACGATTTTAGCAGTTGTTATTGGCTTACCAATAGTCGCAGTTGGAGGCATTGCTGCTTATGATTCAATTAGATTCGGCGACTATTATAAAAATGCAGAAAAATTACACAAAATCCCTGGAATTCATGATGACTATATTCCTCAAGGCTTAGCTTATTCTGAAAACTATAAAGTATTTTTAAATTGCGGATACATGCATAATGATTCAGCGTCAAGAATATATATTACTAACGAATCAGATGATTCAACAAAATATGTTTCATTAAAATATAATGGTGAACTATTTAAAAAACATACTGGCGGTATTACTGTTCATGGTGAAATAGCATATATTTCTAATTCAAAAAATTTGTATGCATTATCTATGAGCGATTTAATCAATGCTTCTAACGGCGATTATGTAAATATTGAAGCAGAACAAAAAGTTCATACCAATTCAAGTTTTTGTTTTGCAACAGACACAATGATGTATGTTGGCGAATATTATGATGGAAATAAATACACCACAGATGAAACTCATTATGTCAAGAATGGTGAACAAGAGAGCCACGCCTTTGTTTTAGCTTATCCTTTTATTGGAGACCTTGTAGCACCACTTCCGCTTTATGGTTATGCGGTTGCAAATAATGCTCAAGGCATGTGCATAACTGATTCAGGAAAAATTGTAATCAGTACATCTAATGGAGTTAATCCTTCAAAACTTTTATCTTACAAAACTAACTCAAATACATATAGCACTTTATATGATAATGAAGATTTCTTACTTCCAATTTCAATTAGTTTTTTAGGAAATAATGAACTTATGAGTGAAATAACTTGTCCCCCAATGAACGAAGAAATCATGTATAAGGATGGATATGTTTATGTAAATAATGAATCAGCATGTAATAAATATATCTATGGTAAATTCACAAGAGCAAAATACATTTATAGAATAAAAATTAGTTAACAAAAACTTCTGGAAATCCCAGAAGTTTTTAATAGATAATCTTTTTATTAGGAAGCAATTCTAATAACTTTTTTAAGTCTTTTCCATGAATCGTAAATGAACAAGTATCGATTCCAGCAGCATAAATTAATTCATCAAAGGAATAACATTGTTCATCAATTAGATAAACTAAATTCTCATCATAGCCAAAAGGCGAAACACAACCTACAACTTCATTAAAAATATCTTTTATTTCATCTGCTTGCACTAAAGATACTTTTTCATCAACTAATTCTTTAACATGTTTTTGATCTACTCTCACACCTTCAATAGTTAAAAAGCAATAATATATTCCAGTTTTCTTGCCTTTCATTAATAATGCCTTTGCTTCTTGACCAGTAATATGAAGTTCTTCATCAATTTTATGAGCTATTTCATAATTTAAACATGATTCATGATGATATTCTTTAAAAGGTATATTCATCTTTTTCAATAATTCAATAGTCTTATTTTCCATATAAACTCCTTTAAATTATTGTAACAAAAAAGCACCTTACGGTGCTATTTATTTCATTTGTGGTGCCCCATCGCAGAGTCGAACTACGCATAGATCCTTACCATGGATCCGTTATACCGATTAACTAATGGGGCTTAATCACGCTTTAATATTTTATATGAACTTGACATATATTTCAATATTTTTATAGCGTGCACCTATGCCTCTTTAGCCATTAAATCATAAACAAATGCGTTAGTTATTTCGATATTGATAATTTCACCCTCATAATGTTTGTTATTTGATTTTAAAATTATACTCCCATCAATATCATCAGGTGAATTGAATTGGCTTCTAACTTCATATTCATTATTAGCTAATACTCGAGTAATAATTGCTTTAAACTTCTTACCAATCAATTCTTTATTTAGTTCGTATGAGATTTTCTTTTGTTCATTCATTAAAGCATCTTTTCTAGAATTTTTAATTTCATCAGTAATTTGATTCTCTAACAAACTTGCCTTAGTTCCTTCTTCTTTAGAATATGTAAATACACCTAAATGATTAAATTTAATTGTCTTAATAAATTCTAAAAGTTCATTTGCTTCTTCATTTGTTTCACTAGGGAATCCAGCAATTAAAGTTGTTCTTAAAATTGCATCAGGAACAATTCTTTTAATTCTTTCATATAACGATAAAATTGACTCCTTAGTATCATGTCTATTCATCAATTTTAAGATTCTAGTAGAACAATGTTGCAAAGGAATATCAAAATAATGAACTATCTTATTTGATTTCGATATTAACTCTAAAATTTCATCCGTGATACCTTCAGGATAGGTATATAAAACTCTAATAAATTCAAGGCCTTCAATTTTATCTAACTCTTTTAATAACTTATATAAATTAGATCCATCTTTTAAATCTTTTCCATAACTTACAGTATCTTGAGAAATAACAATAAGCTCTTTGATGCCGTTTTTTGCGAGATCTTTTGCATATAAAACTAGTTCATTAAAGTCATAACTATGAAATCTTCCTCTAATAAATGGGATTGAACAAAACGCACAAAAGTTATCGCATCCTTCAGATATTTTTAAATATGCAGAATATGATGGAGTTGATAAAACTCTATTAAAAATATCGAATTCATCATCTACTACATCTCTTTTTAGAACTTTATTAATGATATTTTGAAGATTTGGATATTCTTTTAAAGTAACAAAAGCATCAACTTCAGGAAATTCTTTAACTAAATCTTCTTTATAACGCTCAACTAAACATCCTAAAACGATTGTTTTCTTTTTATATTTTAAAGCTTCAATAATAACATTAATTGCTTCTATTTTTGCATCCAAAATAAATCCGCAAGTATTGATAATAATTAAGTCACTCTGATTTAAATCAGTGACAATATTAAAATCTTCTTGAGGAAGCATTGCTAAAATTGATTCGCTATCAACTGTATTTTTAACACAGCCTAAAGAAACAAGACCTACATTATACATTTTTATTTATCTCTTCTATTATTTTCATTTAGTTTAAGAATTGATGGCAAAACTTTCTTAAAATCATCAAAATCTTTAATTCTAAATTCCCAGTTTGGGCTACCGCAAACTCCAGGAACATTCATTCTTGAATAAGAACCTAAATTTAAGAAATCCCACATTGGAATAATTACATAGTCTGCAATGGATTCATAAGCATAATTCAAGAATTTTTCATTTATGGTTCTACCTTTAACTCTTAAAATCTTCATCTTTAATTTGACTTGATTTTGCTCTTCTTCTTTTAAAGATTTAAACCAACCAGTTAAAGTATCATTATCGTGAGTTCCAGTATAAACGATTTGATTTTGTTCTATCTTTAAAGCTGGATTTAAAAAGTTGAATTCTAAAATATACATTCCAGGAAATTTATAATGATTCTTTAATTCAATTACTGATGGAAATAAATCTCCTAAATCTTCTGCAACAATTTCTATCTTAATATCACTCTTTTTAAGTGTGTCGAAAAAGTCAGTTCCAGGACCATTAATCCATTTACCAACTTCTGCTGTTGGACATGAAGATGGAACTTTCCAATATGTATCAAATGCTCTAAAGTGATCAATACGCAAAATATCATACATTTTGGAAGCATATTTAAATCTATTTATCCAAAATTCATAACCTTCTTTTTTAAGTTGATCCCAATCATAAAGTGGATTACCCCATCTTTGACCAGTTTTACTAAAATAATCTGGTGGAACACCTGCAATATGTGTGAATCTATCTTGGTCATCAAGCAAGAAATCATCTTGATTTTCCCAAACATCACTTGACATACCACCAACATAAAATGGAATGTCACCCATGATTTTTACGCCATTATTATTTGCATATTCTTTCAATTTTAAAAATTGCTTAAAAGCAATAAATTGACACCATTTAAGATATAAAATTTCTTTTAAATATTTTGAATAATTAAATTTATGCTGATATGGATCATATCTTTCGACAATATCCCACTTATTCCATTCAAGATAACTATTTTTTAAGAAAATAATATGGAATTTAGCATAGTTATCAAGCCATTTATTC
>CAVKEL010000058.1:0-5037 GCA_963655445.1 Acutalibacteraceae bacterium
CTATAATCATTCGTATGAAATTGAGCGCTAAATCTACCATGACTGCTTGCTTTATTGGTTATATTGTTCAAGCAATCGTTAATAATTTTGTTCCACTACTTTTTGTAACATTTCAAACAACGTATGACATACCTTTAGCAAGTATTACTTTGCTAATTACAATTAATTTTGTTATTCAATTATTTATAGATGCTTTCTCTGCTTACTTTATTGATAAAATTGGTTATAAAACATCAATTGTGCTAGCTCATATTTTTTCAATGCTTGGTTTAGTATCTTTAACTTTTTTACCTGAATTATTTTCAAATCATTTTATAGGAATATTAATATCTGTAATAATTTATGCGATTGGTGGCGGATTAATTGAAGTTTTAGTTAGTCCAATAATGGAAGCTTGTCCATCGGAAAATAAAGAAAAAGCTATGAGTCTTCTTCATTCTTTTTATTGTTGGGGACATGTTGGAGTTGTTTTAATCTCCACTATCTTTTTTGCCCTATTTACTACTGCTAATTGGAAAATATTAACTCTTATTTGGGCAATTATTCCTTTATTAAATATGATCTTATTTATATTTGTTCCTATTTATCCTTTAACAAGTGAAGGAGAAAAAGGATGTACAATTTTAGATCTATTAAAGATGCCTATATTTTATTTATTAATGATAATGATGCTTTGCTCAGGAGCAAGTGAACAAGCAGTTAGTCAATGGGCTTCTACTTTTGCAGAACAAGGATTAGGTGTTTCAAAAACCATTGGTGACTTAACAGGACCTATGGCTTTTGCTTTTTTAATGGGTACTTCAAGATTAATATATGGTAAATTTGGCGAAAAACTTAATTTAGATAAATTCATGATTATATCGACTGTTTTATGTATTTTTTCATATTTATTAATTTCACTTGTACCTATTCCTGCAATTAGCTTAATAGGTTGTGCAATTTGTGGATTTTCAGTAGGAATTCTTTGGCCTGGAACATTTTCAAAAGCATCTTTTGCTATTAAAAATGGTGGAACAGTTTTATTTGCAATGCTTGCTTTAGCTGGTGATTTAGGTTGCTCATCTGGACCAACACTTGCTGGATTTATTTCAGGATTATTTAATGACAATTTAAAAATTGGAATATTATTTTCAATTATCTTCCCTACATTAATGTTATTTAGTTTGCTTATATTAAATAGGAAGAAAAAATAATAACTATAATAATATTTAATCAAGTTAAAAAGATTCAATTAAACAATAATTAGCAGTTCCTAATTAATGATCAAAAATTGTTTCCCTATCAATAAATGAAAGAAAAGTGTTCTTTTATTCAACAATAGAGAAATCAATGTTCAAATTATTTCGAGAGCAAGTCTTTTTTTTTTTTTTTTTTTATACGATAGAGTCTATTAAATTTATATAAGGGGTTTAAAAATTATATGAAGAAATCAAAATTATTAGTTGTAAGTTTATTAGCCGTTAGTGCAATAGGCTTAACAAGTTGTGGAGAAGCTGGTCCAAAAGGAGAGAAAGGGGATCAAGGTATCCAAGGGGAAAAAGGGGATAAAGGAGATCAAGGTGCCCAAGGAGAGAAAGGCGACCAAGGCGCAAAAGGGGAAAAAGGCGACAAGGGGGACAAAGGTGACAAGGGCGATACTGGAGCAAGTGGCACAGATGGAAAAAATGGCGACACTGCCTGGTCTTGCACAGTTTTACCAAATACCTTAGGTTATGTTGTTCCAAGTGTAGGAAGTGCAATTGCAACTAAGCCAATTACATTTAAGATGTATGCAAATGAACCTGCTACTTATAAATGTATTTCTCTTAAGTTAAATGACACTGTTATTCCTGCAGAAAAATTATCAGAAAACGAAGATAAGTCATATCGTTATTATGAAACAACCATGGTTAAAGGTGGTTATGTTGTTAGCGCAGAATTTGGTACTCAGACAGAAAGTTTAGAAATTACTACTTCTGAAGGCGGAACAGTAACTGGTGATACTACTTCTAAATATTTTGCTGGTGATGAAATTACTTTAAAAATTAAACCAAATGATAGTTATAGATTAAGTGAACTTCAAGTTGGTAATGACACAGTTGATGGAAGTAAAATAACTGAAAAAGATGCTGATGGTAATTATCTTTATAAAGTAAAGATGGTTGCAGGCGGTTTAACTATTAAAGGTGAATTTATTCAAGGTTATAAAGTTACAATCACCCAACCTAAAGGGGCAACAATTTCTGCTGATAAAGATTTAGCAGTTAAAGATGAAGTTGTTAAAATCTCTATTAAATGTGAAGATGAAACACTCTTTAAATCATTAAAAATTAATAATGAAGATGTATACACTAATCCAGATCAAACTAAATATGGTGGTACATATTCTTATGAACACAAAATGACTGAAAAGGATATCACTATTACAGCTGAAGTCGTAGTTAAAGCAGGTGTAACAACCAAAACATATGAAGGAGGTAGCATCACTGCTTCGCCAACGTCTGAATATCCAGGTAAGAAAGTTAAATTAACTATTACTCCTGATGAAAATAAATATTTAAGTGAACTTAAAATTAATGGATCTACAAAAGAGGATATTGAATACACCGCTACTGACATTGATTCAACCAAATTAGTTTGCGAATTAGATATGGTTGAAGATGGATTAAGTATTGATGCAACATTTACTGATGATGTAAATAAATCAGTTTCTAGAACATATTTAATTCATAGTAAAGATGAATTAATTAAATTTAGAGATACCGTAAATAATCATTCTAAAATTTATAGTGGTTCAAAAGCAATTATTAAGTTAGCAGATGATTTTGGAACAAATGGTGTTTTAGATTTAAATGGTGCACAATGGGAACCTATTAATTTAGAAAGTGCTATTACCTTTGATGGAAATAACAAAACTATTCGTAATTTTAATATCAATAAGATAGTTGATAATAAAGATAAAATTGATGCAGAAAATATTGGTAAAGATGTTGGCTTCTTTGGAACAGGAGCAAGCAGTACAATTAAGAATTTAAAAATTGATAAAGCAACAATTAAAGGCATTAACCGTGTTGGTGCAATTGTAGGATATGGAATTTGTTGTAATATTGATAATTGTGAAGTAACTAACACTAATATTACTGTTGATCCAACAATTCAAACATACGATAGCGATAATAACCTTGAATATAATGGCGATAAAGCTGGTGCAATTGTTGGTTATTTATCTGCAGAACAAAGTGCTTCAGTTAAAAATTGTAAAGTTAGTGATGTTACCATTAAAGGATATAGAGATATTGGTGGCGTTATTGGAATGGCTAATAAAGCAGAAGGAGCTAGCGCTCCTACCTTTACTGGTAACACTATTAGTGGAACAATTAATTTAATTAATGATCGATCGAATAATTATAAAGATTATAATTTAGGCGATAATAGTCAATTTGATATAGATGAATTTGTTGGAGATAATGCAAGTAAAGCTGATTTAACAGGTAATACAAAAGCAGAAGGTTGCATAGTTAATAAAACAATTGAAATTGCTGATGGATTATCTGGAGATTTCACTAGCGGTACTAAATTATTTATTTCTAATAAAAATGGTCTTGAAAAATTTAGAGATATTATGAATGGGAATAGTACTCTTGTTATGACTTGGACTGGTCCACAATTTATATTAACTAATGATATTGATTTAGAAAATGAAGAATGGGAACCAATTAAGCATCAAGGTGCAGGTATTAATTATTACACTTTTGATGGAAGTAATCACACAATTAAAAATTTCAAAATAACTAAACCAACTGAAGCAAATGTTGGATTCTTCTCTGATCCAGCAGGAGTAACTATTAAAAATTTAACTATTGATAATGCAACTGTTTCTGGTCTTAAATATGTTGGTGCATTAGCAGGATATAGTTGCTCGAGTGTGATTAATTGTACAGTTAAAAATAGTAGTATTAAAGGTAACTATAAACTTAAAGACGATAAAGAAACTTATGATGGTTCTAACAAAGTTGGGGCTTTAATTGGTTTCCAACATGATGGTGATTCTCGAAAACAAATTACTGGTAACACAGTTGATAATTGCACCGTTGAAGGTTATAAATATGTTGCAGGTGTCATGGGTTATGATAATGACAGTGCTACATTCAAAAATAATAAAGTAAAAAATACAACGATTATTAATGATAGAAGCCATAACTATGAAAATTTTGATGATTATAGTAAGTTGGTTGGTAAAATTGCGTTAGCTGCTAAATATACTATTGATAGTTCTAATACTTCTGAAAATGTAACCATCAAAATAATGAAAGATGGTAAAGAAGTTAATGCTTAATTAATAATTAAAGATTAATTTATTTAAACGTCTTA
This sequence comes from Acutalibacteraceae bacterium, assembly GCA_963655445.1. GTDB lineage: Bacteria > Bacillota_I > Bacilli_A > RFN20 > CAG-826 > Onthovivens. Next base: position 4,351 of record CAVKEL010000058.1, read on the forward strand.
AGGTCGATGATTCTCTTTAATCATCGACCTTTTAAAATGAGCAATTTTACTAATAGCGGCATTATAAAATCAATTAACCATTTATTGTTGGAGACCAATCAAAAAGTAAAAATGTCATATAGTGTGGAATTGTTAAAATTTCATTTGAATAACTTATATTTGCATCTTTAATACAAATAAGTTTAGTTTTTCCATAATGATTTTCATTTTTTAAAACAGTTTTTGCACTCTTTGTATTTCCATCCTTTGCCTTAACTTCTAATATAGTTGCTTCCCCTTTAATATTTATAACAAAATCTAATTTAAGACCAGTATCCATAGCAAAATAATAGATACTTCCGCCTCTTTTATATAATGAATCTGCCACAAGAGCTTCATAAAGCATTCCTTTAGACATGTCTAATTTATTAGACATAATTGCATCAGTAACCCCATCTTCAAGCATAGCAACTAATAAACCAATATCTGTTGGAAATACTTTATATTGATTATCGATAACATTTACTGCTAACGGAGTTGAATGTATTGATAAATTATAAACTTTTAAGATCATTCCGGTTTCTTTTAAATAATCTAAGGTTTCTTTTGCATTATTTTTTGCACCTTTACCTGTAATTTTATAAGCAATATATCTTTTTTTTCTTTTCCTAAAAAAGAAGTAATAAGTGAAAAAGCACTTCTTATTCT
>CAVKEL010000059.1:0-6934 GCA_963655445.1 Acutalibacteraceae bacterium
AGTAAGAAGCGTTTTATTTTTAGCGAAGAAGATTTTGAAAATTTTAAAATGATTTTTAATAAAGCTTTATTTTTTACTAGATTATATGTAAATAAAGGACATTCAGAAATAGAATTAGCAATGTTTTATGGTATAGAACCATTTAAAACAAAAGTTGTAAAAAAAGGAAAAAAGTATTCTTTCAATCAAGAATTATATTTAAAAGAAAGCGGAAAACATTTTGCTTAGAATTTGCTTATTATTGAAACAATAAGAAAAGCAGACTGAATATGTTGGATTCAATCTGCTAAGCAAAGGAATATAAATAACTTTATCAAAAGTTATTAAGCTTTTTTATAGCCACATTTTGGACAGACGCCTTCTTCATTTAAGGCAATTCCACAAAGTGGGCATCTTTCAACTTCTAATCTTGATGGGAACTCTTCACTTGCAGTGTTGTCTCCAGATTTGAAAGTTAATTTAACAATATTTAATTTGTCTTTTAATAAGTTGTAGACAATTTTAATCATTCCTTCAACTGTCATTGTTTCTTTTGTAACAACAAGCCTACATTCTGGATAAGCTTTACAAAGATCAGTTTCATAAGCACATCCTCTCATAACGTTATTTGGATGACCGTTTTTGATCCCTTGTTCTTCATAGACTTTTAAAATAGCTGGAAGAAGTGGATCATCTTCTCTTAAGATTAAAGCATGATCGAAATTTTGAAGAACATGCCATGCAGTTTTCTTAATTTCATTACATGGGAAGACCATGTTTACTCCTTTGTTAATAGTTCCTTCAACTTCAATAATTAAAGTTCCAGTATGACCATGAAGATATTGAGCTTCTCCTTTAAACCCGTAAAATCTGTGGGCATATTGTAATTCTAATGTTGTAATACTTCTCATAATTAATTGACCTCCTTTATGAACACATAGGTTCTTGTCAATTTAAATTTTATTATTTGAAGTCTAAGTAAAAAGAGACTAATTCTCATAAATAAAGCATCTATAGAATTAGTCTCTTATTAAATAATTTAAATCATGTTTTTGAGTCGCTCTACATCGAGGATTTTTATTCTTCCTCTGCTATATTCAAGAACTCCTTGACTTGCGAGTTTTCTTATTGCTTTTCCTGCAACTTCTCTAACCGAACTTGTTAATTTCGCTATTTCTTCTTGAGTAATATTGAACTCCAACTCTTTAGTATAGATATATCTTTCATATAAGAAAGAAGCAATTCTTCTTTCGTATTTGGTAAATAAAAGATCACGAACAGTTGACATGCAAAATGAAAATCTATCCATTAAAGTTTCAAGAATAACACATTTAACTTCTAAATTTTTATCCATAATTTTTTTAATTATGCCAGACTTAATTGTTAAGAAGATGCTTTCTTGTTCAACAATAAATTTTGCATCAAAAGAAATGTAATCTAAGGTGCATGTTGCAGACAAAAGACCTATTTCTTTTGGGTAAAGTGTAAATAAAGTGATCTCTCTAAAATTATCGTCATCAATAATAGCCCTAACACTTCCTTCTAGAATTAAAAATGGTCCAGTTGGGTGATCGCTAATACTACCGATTGTTTCGCCTTTCTTAAAGAATTTAATTTCTGAATTATTAAGAATCTCATCTTTTTCTTTTTGGGTAAGTAGATCATAGAATGGTAATTCTAACATCGCCCCTAATTTATCAAACATGTTCAGCCTCCTATGTATAGATTATGTTATAAGTTTCTATGTTTTAAAAATATTATGCTTGTATATTCATTCATGAAATATTGTAGATTGTCACTAAACAAATTCGTTTGTGAGTGGTTAATTAGTCATATGGCCTAAAGAAGTCTTTTGAAGCTGAATAACTGCCAAAGCTATTAGTGTTTTTTTGACCTTCATAAGGAACTATCATTGACCAGCCTCTTTCAACTAAAACATTGCCTTCGCTGTCTTTAATAGCATTGTATTGAGTTTCTTCTGCATTTAATTTGAAACCAACTTTGTATACATCATCAAGTTTTGTAAAATGAATCATTGTATTTAGTTGTTCTCTAGACAATTCAACCATATATAAATAAATTGTAGGTATACTCATTTTTTCATCTATAAATCTCATAACAACAGAAATGTTTGGATTGTTTTTAAAGTTATGACTATAAGTATCATCCATGCTTCCAACGTAACCATAGTCTTTACGCTCTAAACTGGAGTTTAAATAAGCCTTTAATATGCCTTCTATTTTTTTACCTGTAGAGTAATATTCTGTTAGGTAATGAGCTAAATTAAAACCGCCATTTTCATTAGTTCCATCTGCAAATTCAATCATCTCTTTTATTGCTTTTGGTATTTTATGATCATATTGAAATTCATTAATTGTGGTTTCGATTTCTTTAGTTTGTGGTTTTGTATATCCTTGAGCATAAGTAAAAGAAGCAAAAACTCCGCTAATTGTCATTACAGTAGAAAGCGTTAATAGTAGGTAAATTGGCATAAATAATTTCTTCATTTTTTATTCCCTCCATTCTAGGCCATTTAGTGGAATTTTCTTTTTTGAATTGTTTTTCTTAATTGCATTTTTCTCTTTGATTATTTTAGAGATGCAAGTAATATTTTCTCTTGCTCTATTCAAACTTTTTTCATCTATGATATCTAAAGGTGCAGGAATGGTTTTATCTATATTTTGATTGAATATACATCTTATAATTCCATTATGAATTTCAAATTTCACCAATGAATCAGTGCCGATTTTATATTCTTCATATGCTTCTTTTTTAATTTTTCTTACACCTTTAATTAAGGAAGTGTGTAATGAAATTTCTAGATAATAATCCTCTTGCTCGTTTGCTAGATTAGAAACTTTTTCATCAAAAGAGGAATTATCAATCTCATCAAATTCAATAATTTTTATATTATTTTTAATAGATGCTTCATCATTTATTACAAAAGAAATTTCTTCCGAGTCATCGTTATTTTTTCCAATACTACAAGAAGCTTTATTTTCAACAATTGATAATCTTTTTTTAATTTCCTTATTTAGTTTTCTTTCAATTAAAGGATATGCAATTAAAGTTGCAACAATTAAGAAAATACATAGGTATCCTGCAGGTGAATTTATAAAAATAATAAAACTTCCAACATATTGAATTTTGTTTCCTTTATATATGCCTCTCATTTGAGAATACAAAACAGGAGTTTTATCAGCTTCTTTATTAGCATCTCCTTTAAATATATATCTTTTAATTGGATATATTTCATCAGCTTCTTTTATATCTATTATTCTATGCAAAACCATTTGACCTTGAGTTTCATAAATAATGATGTCATATAATTTAATTTCTTCCTCTTTAGGAAGTGGGTACATAACTATAAGATCAAACATATCTACTTGATTATTTAAATTATTTTCGAATAGATATTTATTACTTTCTTCTTTTTCTGACATTGATTGAGAGACAACAACTTTAGCTGCCGTTCTACTAATTGGACTATTTTCATTTATTTTGATTTCTAAAGAAAATCCAAATACTGAAATAGAGAATAATAAAAATAGCACAGAAAAAATCTTTTCAAAAATGCGAAAAACAGCAGTTCTATGTTTTTCTTTTTCCTGCTGTTTTTTAATTGTCTCGTCGACTATTCCGCCCCTAATGAGTTGTAAATTCATCTTTAATATATAGGCAATAATTATGGTAAAGAAGATGCTCAATGCCATAAAGACGACAAGACACAAGATGAATATATATAACTCGTATCCTGTCATATGTTAATCTCTTTATTAAGCTTCGCTTACTTTAATTGAAACTTTAGTTTCTCTTAAACCAGCGACATAATTGTTGTAGTCACTTTCTGCTGGTAAATAATGGGCATTTACTTTTACATATTTAGAAACATCGATAGTGTAATCACCTAAAATTGGGTTTCCATCATTTAATTTAACACCGCCTTCAGTGTATTCTGGTGTTGTAGTGTAAATTTGTCTTCCCATTCTGCCATCATTTGAACCTTCAATTAATACTTCAAGTTTTAAAGTGATACCATAAGTAGTAACCATAGCATCTGCGCCTTTTGCTGCAGTAAAATTAACTTTTGTAGATCCGCTTGTAGTATAGTCAACTCTTAAATCACCATCTGCATCATCAATATTAAATTTAAAATCTGTTGTAAGTGTAATTGTTCCTTTTGCAGACTCTGTAGTTCTAGCTGCAATACTATATGATAAATCGGCTTTTTGTGCCAATGCTTCTCCTTGAGCATAATTGAATGTTGCATAAACACCGCCAACAGTTAACATTGCTGCTGCTAATACAATAATTCCAACTTTTTTCATAAATTTCTTTCTCCTTAATCTTTTTTTAATAGACGTTCGCTTCATCTAAGCGTTCGATTATCATAGGACAATTAAATATATAAACAAGAGACATTGTCTCATAATAAAAGTGTGATATTTTCTCATAAGAAATATGTACGATTGAGTCTAATGAATTAAATTTATTTAGTAATTTAAAGGAATAAATTCTTTTTCTTATATATCTTGAAACGTTAATATTAATTTGCCTAAAAATAGTTTCCTTGTTAACATAGTTTAAAGCGTTGATGAAGACGGATATCGTTTAGCGTTTAATAGAGAGTTAAGAATGGTGGAAGCTTAACAAACAAGAACGAATTATCTAATCACTTCTGAGTTGTGTTTCCTAAAAGTTTTGAGTAAGAAACATCGTGTCTGCTACGTTAGTGCATAGGATTTGTTGGAATCTGAAGAGGTATAAATTAATTTTATACAATTTGAGTGGTACCGCGGGTAGTTTAATGAACACTCGTCTCAAACAGGGATATTGAGACGAGTGTTTTTTATTGTTAAGGAGGTCACTTAAATGAAACTCAAGAAAAAAGAAATATTATTTGTAACATTCATGCTCTTTTCTTTATTTTTTGGAGCAGGTAATTTAATTTTTCCGCCATTTTTAGGACAAAATGCAGGAAGCAATACGTTTATTGCTCTTGGTGGGTTTTTAATTACTGCAGTAGTGTTACCTGTTTTAGGGGTTATTGTGGTATCTAGATTTGGTGGGTTAGATTTATTAGGACAAAAAGTAGGGAAGTTTTTTGGGGTTGGATTTGCTGTATTGATTTATTTAGCAATTGGCCCTGGACTAGGAATTCCTAGAGCTGCATCGGTTCCTTTTGAAATGGCAGTAGCACCATATTTACCTACTGACACAAATAATACTTTATGGATGATTGTTTATTCATCAATCTTCTTTATTGTAGCTTTATGGTTATGTTTAAAACCAAGCAAATTAGTAACGAGAATTGGAAAGGTTTTAACTCCATCATTGTTATTTTTTCTTTTACTTTTGTTTGTAGTATTTCTATTTAAGGGTAATAAGGATATTGCTGTTCCTCAGGATATATATAAAGATAATGCTTTTTTAAAGGGTTTTGGTGAGGGGTATAACACAATGGATGCAATTGCAGCATTGAACTTTGGTTTAGTTATTTCATCAACTTTAAGTGACTTAGGTGTAAAAGATAAAAGCGATCAAACATCTCTTACTTTAAAAACAGGATCTTTTGCTGGTTTAATTCTTGCAATTATTTATTTTATGCTTTCATACATGGGAATGGCTTCTAGTGGAGTATATGGAAATGCAGAAAATGGAGCAGTGATTTTAAGACTCATTGTTTATCAAATATTTGGTGATTTTGGAGCGATTATATTAGCTGCTACATTTACATTAGCTTGTTTAACAACATGTGTTGGTTTAATTACATCCATTTCTCAATATTTTTCAAAATTATTTAAAAAAGTAAGTTATAAAAAATGGGTTTTTATAATTACTATATTCTCATTTATTATTTGTAATTTAGGGCTTAATACAATTTTGAGCATTTCTGTTCCTATTCTTCATGCAATTTATCCTGTTTCAATTGTTTTAATATTATTAGGAATAACAAACAAATTATGGGATAAAAACAAAATTGTTTATCCTCTTGTAATCTCTGGAGTTGGTGTAATAAGTGTGATTTATGCATTAGAAAACATTAATATTTCAATTAAACCTTTTTCTGATTTCTTAAATAGTGTATTACCACTTTATTCTTTAGGATATGGATGGGTACTAATTTCAGTTGTTCTTTTAATAATAAGTATTTTGATTGATTTAATAATAAAAAAAACAAAGAGAAAGGAATCTCTTCAAGAAGAACAAAAAATGGAAAACCAAGAATGATTTTCCTAAGATAAGAGCAAACAAAAACCATTTGTGAGTTATAAAAAACCACAAATGGTTTTATTGTTAATCGAATAAGTATAATAGATAACCGTAACCTTCTTTTTCCATTTCTTCAAAAGGGATAAAACGTAGTGATGCGCTATTTATACAATAGCGAATACCATTTGGAGATTCTAAATCATTATCGAAAACATGTCCTAAATAGCTATTACCGCTTCGACTTCTAACTTCAATTCGATGCATATAATGTGAATAATCATCAATTTCAATAATGGATGGTTTTTCAATTGGCCTAGAAAATGCTGGCCATCCACAACCACTTCTAAATTTATCTTTTGATGAAAATAGTGGTTCACCAGTTACGATATCAACATAAATTCCTTTTTCATATTGATTCCAAAACTCATTTTGATAAGGTGTTTCAGTGCAACTTTCTTGAGTGACTTCATATTCTAATTTGCTTAGTTTTTCCTTAATAACTTCTAATGAAGGTTTTGGATATTTTTTAGGATCTATTTTTAAATTTTTGAATAACTCTATAGTCTTTTTAGGTATATGACAATAACCATTAGGATTATTAATTAAGTATTTTTGATGATACTCTTCAGCAGGATAGAAATTAATAAGAGGACCTATTTCAACTTCAAAATTGTTATAACGCTTCTTCTCTATTTCTACAATTTCTTCCACAACCTTTTTTGTTTCCTCGTTTGTATAATAG
>CAVKEL010000059.1:6944-8794 GCA_963655445.1 Acutalibacteraceae bacterium
CTGTTTGATATTGAGTTCCTACATCATGATCTTGTTGGTCAGTAACTGTTGGATCAATTACATAAAAATAAGCGAATAAAATAAATTCTAAACTTATTTTTTGAGGGAAATAAATTACTTCTACGGCTTCTTTAAAACCAGTAGTTCCAGTGAGAACCTTACGATAATAAGCATCCTTTTTATGACTACCATTAGCATAACCGCTTGTAACTTTAATAACGCCATCTAAAGAAAGCATAAAAAGTTCTAAACCCCAAAAGCAACCTCCAGCTAAATAAATAACATTCTTTTCATCTTTTAATTTTGGCATTATTATGTCCTCCATTTAATTCATTCTTTTCTTTCCAAAGAAATATATTGCTGTAGTTCCTGGTCCAGAATGACTACCAATTGTTGTACCAATATTAAAAATTTGTATTTTACCTTTTAAATGATGGAAAATTTCTTCAATTTTATTCTTTAATTTATTTGCATCTTCTAAGCATTCAGAATGCGAAATAAAGCATCCATCATTATAATCAATGCCTTTATCTGCGTTTTCCTTCATAATTTCTACAACAGTATCAATTGCTCTTTTCTTTCCGATAATCTTTTTTCTAAGCGTTATTTTTCCTTCATAGTTTAGATTCATAATTGGACATAAATGTAAGATATTCCCAATTAAGCCGGCAGTTTTAGAAAGCCTTCCACCTCTCACAAAGAAAGTTAAATCAGTTGAAAAGAACCAATGATGAACTTTTGATCTATGTGCTATAGCCCAATCATAAGCTTTTTCAATTGAATAACCTTGATCTCTTAAATCGGCAAGTTTTGAAACTAATAACCCATAACCACTCGATCCACATAAAGAATCAACAATGAGTAACTTTCTTTCTGGATATTTTTCTTTTAATACATTTTTTGCAATTACCGCACTTTGATAAGTTCCGCTTAAACCGCTAGAAAAGCATATATGCAAAACATCCATCCCTTTCTTTAAAAATGGTTCAAAATAATTAATAAATTCTTCTGAATTAATTTGTGTTGTTCTGGTAGTTTTTCCATCTAACATTTCTTTATAAAAGTTTTCATAAGAAATGGATTGACCAAAATCATCTAGATACTCTTTATCTCCTAAATAGAAATGAAAATTCAATAATTCTATATTTCTTTTCTTATAAAATTCCAAATTTAAATCACTAGTAGAACAACAACTTAATATAAAATTTGACATATTATTTGCCTCCTTTTCTTAACTGTATTTCGTTTTTATTTATTAACTATGTAGATAAAATTTATGGTTTAACACTATTCCTTTAAGTGTTGCCGAAGATTATATTATTAATGAATACATGATTATAAGATTGTAAGTATCATAAGAAAACCTACATCAAAAACATTTTGTTGTAGGCATCTTTTCAACTTATCAAAACACATTTGAATTTATTAGTTTGATTTGTTTTCTTTAACAGTTTTTCTTATTTCAAGAAGAATTAAAATTAAACTAACACCCAATAAAACATGACCAATTCCCGCTATTCCTGAAATAGCAAAATCTAAACCATTATCGAGTTTAGTACCTAAAACTTGCAATATTCCTCTAATAAGTAACATGACTCCAAAAATGTTTAAACCGACTTGGTATGCGATTAATATTTTTTGTGTTTTTGATTTTGTAAATTGGAAAAGTTTTTCTAACATTAAAAGAATTAAGAAAAATATCATTCCTAACAAGAAATAATGTGTGTGCACGACACCAAGAGCAGTTTTAGAAGCAAAACCATTAAATTTCGTAAACTCTCTAAAGAATACTCCGCCTGCCATCGCAATTAATGCATAAATGAATGATGTTGTAATATAGCGTTTCATAC
>CAVKEL010000060.1:0-1514 GCA_963655445.1 Acutalibacteraceae bacterium
GAGCAACTGATTTGTAATCAGTAGGTGGCTGGTTCGAGTCCGGCAGCCGGCACCACATCGAAAAAACATCGATGAATACGACAATTTACCGTATACCCAAAAATTTTGGGGTATACGGTTTTTAATTGGTGTGACGGGCATGTCATATATCGGATATCCTAATTTTTTCTGGGGTTTTTCCGGGGTTCAGGTGCAAAAGCACCTTTTCAGTTTAATAAATTTGTAAAAACCAGATTTATTAACGCCAACTTAGACTCTGAATGTTAAAATATTAATACCAAAAGAGAAATGTTTTTAATAAATAAATAGAGCAGTTTTAATTCAAGAATGAATTGTGGAGATTATTATGAATAAATATATGCAAATGGCTATTAAAGAGCCTATAAAGGTATAAATAATCATGAGGGAGGATCTTTTGGTTTGGTTATAGTTAAAGATGGCGAAGTAATTGGGAGAGGACATGATGCAGTTTTAAAAAATCAAGATTCTATTTGTTATGGTGAAATTGAAGCGATTAGAGATACTTGTAAAAATATTGGTAGTTTTGATTTGATTGGTTCAACAATTTATACGACAGGGAAATTTGTCTAATGTTCTTAGGAGCTATTTTATGGCCAAATATCGAATATGTTCATTATGGTTGTCATATTATTGATACTGAAGAAATTGGATTTAGAGATAGTAAGTTCTATAATTTAACAAAAGAAGATAAAAATAAATTCATAAAAGAATGAGATAGAGACGAATGTAAAATTTTATACAAAAACTATATGAAAATAGAAAAAAACATTATTAGAGATTATAAAATTGATATTTTAAGGAGAAATTGTGTATGAGCAAAGTTTTAATTATTAATGGAAGCCCTCGTATTAATGGCAATACCTCAATTGCCATTCGTGAGATGGAAAAAGTATTCAAAGAAAATGGTGTTGAAGTAAAAGTAGCACAAGTTGGCAATAAGTGCATTCGTGGTTGTATTGCGTGTGGACATTGTTATGAAACTGGAAAGTGTGTTTTTAATGATGAAGTAAACGAGTTAGCACCACTTTTTGAAGAAGCAGATGGTTTAGTAATTGCAAGTCCTGTATATTATGCATCAGCTAATGCAACTTTGATAGCTTGCTTAGATCGTTTATTTTATAGCACTCATTTTGATAAAACTATGAAAGTTGGCGCAAGCGTGGTTTGTGCAAGAAGAGGCGGTTGTTCAGCAACTTTTGATGAATTAAATAAATATTTTACGATTAGCAATATGCCTATTGTTTCTAGTCAATATTGGAATTCAATTCATGGAAGAATAGAAGGCGAAGCTGATATGGATGAAGAAGGAAAACAAACCATGAGAACTCTTGCAAGGAATATGATTTTTTTAATGAAAAGTATTGAACTAGGGAAAGAAAAATTCGGTTTACCAAAAAAAGAAAAGAGAGTTGCTACAAATTTTATAAAGTAAAATTAAAAGTCAATTTAAAAGAATAATTGCAAAAGAAAAGATGGCTTACGCCACCTAAAAA
>CAVKEL010000060.1:1524-11825 GCA_963655445.1 Acutalibacteraceae bacterium
ACCTAAAAATAACATCTATTTTATTTTTTATATTTATTAAATATAGATAATTAAAAAATATCGCTTGTATTTAAATAATTAAAAATTGAAATAACAGATTCTTTTGAATTTTCAGTTTCTAAAATACTTTCTTTTTCTTTATTATTATTTTGCTTATTTTCTTGTTCTTCAAATAATTTTTCTAATAACATAACTAATATACCTCCATTCTTTTCGTTGCCTAGAATTCCTAAGCACTTATGTATTAATACAAAAATGAGATAAATTAAATATGAAAGCGTTTTCGAAATTTTGAGAAAGCGTTTTCAATGGTTGAAAGCGTTAATAAGCTTTGAACAACATAAGAGAAGTATTGTGAAATAAGAATGTGGTAAATGTTTTCGTATTTCATATTTAAAACATATCAAAAATTGATAGCAAGTTTTCTATTTAGCTCAATGACATGAATCAATTAGTTTGATTATATATTACGATAGGGCCGACAATGTATTAATTTTTAATTTTATTAATTGAGAATGATTTTTTTCTATAATTATTTGGTGTTGTCTTATAGGTTTTATTAAATATTTCACAATAGTAACTGCTACTAGAAAAGCCACATTCGTATGCAATTTCAGTTATTGTCTTTTTTGTATTTAAAAGAAGATAAGTTGATTTTTCTAAACGATATTGGTTCAAATAAATTATAGGAGATGTATTTAGGTATTTTTGAAATAGCATTGAACATTTTGTCTTACAACAATTGCCAGCCGAATAAATATTGCTTAGTAAGATTTTGTTTTGATAATTTTTTTGAACATAACCAATCATAGCTGTTAAAGTTATGATATCATCACTATTTTTATCATAATCAGCATGGTCGTTCATGTTTTCTAAAAGTAAGTAAAATATATGTGCTGTTTTTTCTAGAATGTCAAAGGGATTTATTTTTCCTATATTATTTTCATAGGTATCTTTGAGACTATGTAGTATTAAGTTTTGCCATTGAATCGAAGGATTTAATGTTTGATAAGGAAAACAGGTATTTTGTATTAACGGGTTTACGTAGGTTTCAATAAAAGAAGAATTAATTGAAAATAATTTTGGCGAAAATAAAATGCAAATAAAATTACATTCTTTATGTGTATCAGAATATCCATAATGAAAACATCGACTATTAACAAACAATCCCTCTCCTGGTTTTAATGTAATTTTTTGACCATTAACATCATAAATCATTTCTCCATCAATGATCAAAAGAAATTCGAGATCATCATGCCAATGGCTTATTGCGCGAAAATCTGGATAACTTGATAATTTTCCTTTTTTAATATAAACAGGAAAGTCTTTAATGTTATAAGCAACATTTTCTGACGAGTCTGAATTTAATAAAGAACAATTACATGCTTCCATTGAAAACTCCTATATGAACAATTGTTATATAATTTTGAATTATTTTTATATAAAAATCAATAATAGTTGCTTATCTTTATATCATGGTTAATGATTCAACTAAGAAAGATAACGGATTTAAAAAGAAAATTTTAAAACTTGCTTTGCCAATTGCTGCACAACAATTCATGCTGGCACTTATAAGTGCTTGTGATGCAATTATGCTTGGCGGATTAAATCAGGATTCATTTTCTGCAGTATCTTTAGCTTCTCAAATTACTTTTGTTTTTAATTTGATTTTAACTGCGCTTACAATTGGGGAAAATATGTTTATTGCACAATATTATGGAAAAAAAGATTTTAATGGTATAAGAAAATCGGCAGCCCTAGTTTTAAAATATGTATTTATTGTTTCGATTGCTTTTTTGCTTATTACATTATGTGCGCCAGAATTATGTATGCAAATTTTTACAAATAATGAAGTTCTTATTAATTATGGAATCAAATATTTAAGGTTGATAGGAATCTCCTATGTTTTTTCAGGTATGATACAAGTTTTACAAGGCATACTTAAAAATTGCGGTGGAGTAGGGAAATGCACCATTGTTAATGTTGTAATTGTTATAGTAAATATTATATTAAATGCAATTTTTATTTTTGGATATTTTGGTTTCCCAAGAATGGAGATTGCAGGAGCTGCTCTAGCGACAGTGGTTTCAAATGTTATTGGTTTTATAATAGTTTTGGTTTTCGTGTTAAAAAAGAAAGAACTAATCATAAAAATAAATGATTTTAAAACTAAGGGATTCAACATTGTTAAGAAATTTTGGAAACATGTTTTGCCTGTTCTTTTAAATGAACTTATATGGGGTGGAGGTTTTACAATGTATTCGGTCATTCTTGGACATTTGGGATCGGATGCAGTTGCTGCAAATTCTATTGCAAATATTACTAAAAATCTTTTGATTTGTGTTTGCACGGGTTTTGGTTATGGTGGAAGTATAATTATTGGAAATTTACTAGGTGAAGGGAATCTAGATGAAGCTAAAAAATCTGGTAATCTTTTATGTAAAATTTCAATTATCTTAGGGGTTATAACTGGAGGAGTAATTCTTCTTTTAAGTCCATTAATTTTGGACTTTTCGAATCTTAGTGAAACTGCAAATAAATATTTAATGTATATGCTATTTATAAGTAGCTACTATGTTATTGGAAAATCTATAAATTCTATGACTATTGGAGGAATTTTCCCAGCTGGAGGAGATACAAAATTCGGTTTAATGTGTGATGTAATTACAATGTGGTGTTTTGCTGTGCCACTCGGCTCATTAGTCGCTTTTGTATTAAAGTTACCAGTAATTGTTGTCTTCTTTGTTTTAAATCTCGATGAGATTGTGAAACTTCCTGCAGTATTCATACATTATAGAAAATATAAATGGTTAAATAATTTAACAGAAACGGAGAATAATTAATCTATGGACATGAAAAAAAGAAGAGATATGCAGTTAGCATATGTTTCAGATGAAAAAGTTTTTGAAGAGCAACTTAAATGTAGAAAAATTTTACAAGAGCTCAATTTTGTAGATCGTTCTGATTTTAGTAAAATTTCGGAAATTGTAAAAAAATTATTAGGCAAATCTGAAAATGCGTTTATTAATCCTCCGTTTTATTGTGATTATGGAACTCATATTGAAGTGGGTAAAAACTTTTTTGCAAATTATAATTGCACAATTATCGATGTAGCTAAAGTTAAAATTGGTGATAATTGTCAAATGGCTCCTAGCGTTTCTATATATACTGCAGGTCACCCAATTCATCCAGATACTCGTAATAGTGGATTTGAATATGGAAAAGAGGTAACTATAGGTGATAATGTTTGGCTTGGTGGAAATACAGTTGTTTGTCCTGGAGTGCATATTGGAAACAATGTTGTAATTGGTGCTGGAAGTGTAGTCACTAAGGATATTCCTGATTGGTCGATTGCAGCAGGAAATCCATGTAAGGTAATTAGAAAAATTACAGAAGAAGATAGAAGAAAATTATTTCATAATGAGGAGATAGATGATGAAGTTTGGGAGATTATTTGTAAAAAATAAGATAAATAATATGTCGATGAGAAAACGTATTGAGGAAGGCAAATTATTCACCGATTATTGTGAAGGTCTTCCTGAAGATAGAGTAAATTGCAAAAAGAAAATGAATAAATTTAATAGTTCATCACCTGATAAATCGAGCGAAAGAATAAAGGCTTTAAATGATCTATTAGGAAAACTAACAATTGCATGGGTTGAACCACCATTTTATTGCTGTTATGGAACAAATATCACTCTTGGGAATGGAACCTATATTAATTTTAATTGTAATTTTATTGATGATGGAAAGATAAAAATTGGGAAAAAAGTCATGATAGGTGCAGGAGTTACAATTGCAACAGTTGGCCATCCTATTAATCCTAAGATGAGAGAATACATGTATACAGATTCTGTAATAATTGAAGATAATTGTTGGATTGGAGCAAATGTAACTATTTGTCCAGGCGTTCATATTGGAGAAAATAGTGTTATTGGAGCTGGTAGTGTAGTGACTCGCTGCATTCCAGCAAATTCAATTGCAGTTGGAAATCCTTGCAAAGTGGTCCGTCAAATTGATGAACATGATGAAATTTATTATTATAAAGATCGAAAAATTGATATAGCTGATTTAGAAGAAGAACGGAAATTAAGATAAAGATTTTTGCTTTGATTTGTTTAAGATTTTGGTACTTTCTGGAAATACAAGATCTTTTATAAATGCTCGACAAAGAAAACGCATTAGCGGAGGGGCTAATGCGTTTTCATTTATAATTCGGCCTGATCTAAATCAGCTCTTACACATTGGATTTCTAAATTACCATTTCTTGTTCTTATTGCATCAATCATTGCTTTTTCGTTTTCTAAACTTTTAAGAGTAATACGATATGATAATTTAAACATGCTTCCCATATTGGCTGATTTTACTTTCTCAAGTTCGTTTGAAGTGGTGTATTCAGTAAAGATATCATCAAAGACTGTAGTATAATCAAGTGATTCTGGGATTGTAATATTAATAATTTTTTCTTTTGATTTTGAACTTTTTGTTTTTAATATAATTCTATTAAAGATAAATAGAATAATTCCTGATCCAAGTAAGAAGATTGCACCATATGCAAGATATCCGGTTCCAAATGCTAAGCCAGCTGCCATAGCAATAAAGATAATTGCAATTTCTTTTGCAGTTCCAGGAGCAGATCTAAATCTAACAAGGCCAAAGGCTCCAGCAATTGCAACTCCAATTCCTAAATTTCCATTAACAATTGCAATAACGGCTGCAACAGCCATTGGTAATAAGGCTGTGCAAATAAAGAAACTCTTTGATGATTTAGACTTATAGCTTGTTAAGAAGGCATAAATTAAACCAGAAACTAAAGCTACCCCTAATACTATAAAGAAACTTATTGCAGTGATAGTGCCATCACTAAAGATTGATTCAAACATAATTCATTACTCCTTCTATTTTCTAATTTATAAAATTCACGTTCATAAGCTGCACCATATTTTGAAAAAGATGTTTTGTTTATTTTTTCTTTATCAAGAATTTCACAAATCCATAATGGTAAAGCTGTATCGGTTTTAATTTCCATCAAGATTGAATCTTGAGGTAATAAATTTTCTCCATCAAATGATGTATGGAAATTAAGATTGTTCTTTCGGTATTTGATATTTCTATCAAATGTTATTCTAAGTTGACTGTTTTTATCATAATATGCAACTCTATCATAGAGAATTAACATTTTTGGAACTAAGTCCCCATAATAAGTAGTGAAATAATTTAATTCTCTTCCAATTTGGGTTTTTAGAGAATGATTTTTCAATAAATCATCTGCTTCATTTTCTTTACATGCAATTCTTCTTTTATAGACAACGCCATCATATTTACGCTTCATCTCAACATATATATCTTTATTATTATCGTTGAGGTTATAACATCTTAATCTTAGTTTTTCTTTAAAGATTGGTTTTTCTAAAGATTCTCTAATAAGACGATTATCTACAGTATCATAATATAAACTTTGAATTGTAGTTTCGCCGTATTCATCGCTAGAAAGTCTTTTAAGAACTTCCGTTTTTATAGCTTTATATTGCCTTGAATTTAATAAATATTTGATCTCATATCTTTTAAAAACATTCGTTACCATAGATTTTCCTCCTATCTCTATGTTGTTAGTTTAACGAACGAACCTTAAATAAACCTAAAATGAAATAAAAAATTTTAAAAAAACAAAAAAAGAACCAAGAAGGTTCTAATTTATGAAGTATTTATCTAGTTAATTAAATTAAACTATCAATCGCTAAAGTGAATAATGGAAGTGTAATTATAGATAAAATGGTTGAGATGATAACAACTCCTGCAGCAATATCTTCATTATAATTGAATTTAATTGCAAAAATAGATGTTATTGCAGCAGAAGGAGTTGCCATTAAAATGAAAGCAATCTTTAAAACTTCTTTTGAAATTGGAAGCAAAGAAAGTAGGTATGTAACCCCTAGACAAATTAAAGGGATTAAAAGAAGCCTAAAAGCAACAGTTAACCAAACATATTTATTCTTCATTACAGTTAATACATTACTTGATCCAATAATCATACCTGTAACAATCATTGATAATGGTGTGTTCATATTGCCAAGTAAATTTAGTGGAGTTTTTATAATATTTGGAATTGGAATTTGGAAAATAAATATCAATAAACCAATTATTAAAGAATAAATAATAGGAGTTTTTAAAATTGAAATAAGTGTAGATTTTATATTAAATGTTTTTGAAACTACCATATATCCAACTATCCAAAGTAATATATTAAATAATGTTAAAAAGCCTGATGCATAAATAACGCCAATATCACCAAAAAGAGCTTGGATTAATGGAATACCCATGTATGACGCATTTGAAAACATTAATGCAAAAAGTAAAATTGGTTTATCGTTTGTTTTGTATTTAATGCAAATGATAAAAGAAAGAATGATGCCTAAAACAAGCAAAATAAAGGATACTAAAAATGACCACAATAGATTTTCTAATATTGAATCATCGTAAGTTGCAATAAAAGAATTTACAATCATGCAAGGAACAACTATGTAAACCAAGATATTTGATAATGATTTTTTTGAATCAGGATTAACTAATTTAGTTTTTACCAAGATAAACCCAAGCATTATCATAACAAACATAATTGCAACTTGTTCTAAAGAAATAAGTGATAATTCCATAACGAAAATATTATAGTCTTATGATTTAATTTTTGAATAATGTTTATTAGTGCCTCTAACACATTTTTAAATAAATCGCTAAATATTTATTGTTTTAATTTACATTTGTTACTTTTATAATTTTGTTATGAAAAATAAAAAGTTAAGAGCTTTAGTTAGTAGCGATTCAAGGCAACTAGAACTAGTTGAAAAGTATTATTATTTAGATAGAGAAAAAAAGATTATTGATATTGATCTAAATTATGATTCTGTTGATGATATTTTAGAAAAGGAAATTGGCAATCCTAATAATCCTCAATTTTCAAGAAGTGTTTTAGAGACTATGGATTCAATTATTGAAAATATTCCAACTGGTTATAAGGTTAATTTAAATTTAGTTTTAAAAGATTACAAAGATTACGACCCAAAAGTTTTAATGGAAACATTTAATAATACGCTTGAACTTAGAAGATATAGTTCAAGAAAGAAGAGATTAAACAAACAAGTTTTTTCTGGGATACTTATTTTTATAGGGATTTCAATTTTACTTCTTATGATCATTTGTAAGAATTATATTAAATTTGATAATGAAATTCAGGATGAAATCCTTAATGAAGTATTAGATATTGCTGCTTGGGTTTTTATTTGGGAAGCTGTTACTTTATTATTCCTTGATGATCCTGGAAAATCGAAACTTTCAATAGAGATAAGAAGAAAAGTTAATAAAATTACTTTTTATACTCATGAAAGTGAGCAACCATTACTATCCGAAACTAATGATGAAATCTTTAAAAATTGGGAAAGTATTTCAAGAATTAAAACCGTTAGTAGGTATATGCTTTTAGTTTCAAGTATTGCGTTTTTGTTTTTAGCGGTATATTCAATTTATGATTTCTTTAAGACTTTCAACGAAGCTACTCAATTATTTAATGTTCCTTTTTTGATTATAATTGGTATTATTCAATTTATTGTTAAAGTTTTTGCTGGTGTTTCTGGAATTAAATTGTTTTTAAATAAACCAGTGAAACACTATAAATTACTTGGCGCTTATTCTGTGATTATTTTTGTTGGTTTTTGCTTATCTATTGTAGGGATACTTGCAAGCCAAGAAACAATAGGATTAGTATCTTCAATTGCAACTATGATTATTTCTTTAATGTATAGCATTGGGTTTTTCATGAACAAATATTCGAAATAGATAGTGTATGTATAAATTTATTGTTAGTGATTTAGATGGTACTTTATTAAATAATGAAAGAGTTTTAAGCACTAAAACAAAAGAAACATTAGATAATATGCAAAGACTAAATAAGTCTTTAATAATTGCAACTGGCAGATCTTTTCCATTAATTCCAAAGGAGTTTTTTGATATAGGATGTTTAAAATACATTATAGGTTTTAATGGCGCAGTAATTTACGATAATTATCAAAAGAAAACCATATATGAATGTTCAATTAAAAAAGAAACCAGTCTTGAAATTTTGAGATGCACAAATGATTTAAATCTCTCTATTCAGCTACTTTTTAAAGATTTCCTTGTTTTTAAAGATACCTCCCTCAATAGAAAATTTTGTGAATTGTTTATGGATTCTTTTGCATTAAAAAACAAAGAATTCTCAACTGATCTAATAAAAACCGTACTTGAACATGAAGATAATGTATTTAAATTTGACATTTTTGGAAGTGAAAAAGATATTGAAGAAACATATAAAAGATTATCTTCTAACAAAGATATTCATGTTGTTTTATGTGATCCTATTAATATTGAAATAACAAGCAAAGATGTTTCAAAAGGAAAAAGTCTTGAACTAATTAAGAAACAATCGGGACTAGAAAAAACTGATTTTTTATGTTTTGGAGATTCTGGTAATGATTTATCGATGAAAACAGAAGGTTTTTCATTTGTGGCTGTTAACAATGCAGAGTTGATAGTGAAAGATAATGCTGATTATATAATTGGAAATAACTATGATAATGCAGTTGCAAAAGAAATTGATAAATTAATTGAAAACAATCGTCTTTAATTCACAATGTTTTATATAAAATTGATTAATAAAAAGTTGTATATTTTTTTACCTTATTTATATATAATATTTTAGACGATTTAAGGAGAGTAGATGTATGAAAAAATTCTTATCTAGAGCAAATTCATATAGTTTAATACTAGATATCGCTTGTATATTTGTATTTTTCGCACCATTTGTTCAATTAAAAGGAAGCATTACAACAACAGATATTAGATATATTACTGGTTTCCAAGCTATTTTTGGTGGAAGCGGATTTGATGGAATGTCAATCCCTGTTTTATGTATGTTCTGTTTTATTTGTGTTGCTGTTGTTTTAAACTTATTAGCTTATAAATTTAGAGGATTAAGTTTCTTAAGTTTTATTCTTGAATGTGGTACTGCCGTTTTAATGTTCTGTATTATTAAATTAATTAATGCTGGACTCGAAATTTCCGTCTCAAGTTGGGTTATTTATGTTCATGCTGGAAGCATGGTTGATGGTAGTCTTTTAATTGTTGCTTGCTTAGCATCATTAATTAACGGATTCTCAGTTTTTAAAAGAAAATCTATTGAAGAATAATTGAAATATTTAAAATAAGTATTAAAAGCAAGGTTACGGCCTTGCTTTTTTGCTGTTTAAAAAATTTTAAAAAAATTAGCACTTGACTATTGACAGTGCTAAACTTTGTGATAATATATAGTTAGCACTTAGGAAATACGAGTGCTAAAAATATGGAGGTAAAAATTATGAATGAAGAATATAAGAAAAATCACAATGCTATAGGAGAATCATTATTTGATCCATTATTTGATGCATTTATTGGTATGCCAATCGAAACTAAAAAAGGCAATAGATTTATGAGAACTGATATTGAGGAAAAAGATGATAAATTTATTGTTGCTATGGAGATGCCAGGTATCAAAAAAGAAAATATAAAAGTTAGCTTAAATGAAGGAACTTTAAGAGTTTCTTATAAGCAAGATGAGGTTAATGAAAATAGTAATGAAAAACACTTTATTAAGAGAGAAAGATTTGTAACTGAAGGCGAAAGATCGTTCTACTTGGGGGATGTTGATAACTCAAAAGTTGATGCTTCTCTTGAAAATGGTATTTTAAATATTATTGTTCCAAAAGCAGTTAAAGTTGATAATACTCAATTTATTGACATTAAGTAATGTGCTTCCCTTTCCAATTACTTAATATATAGAAAAGTCTGATAGTCCTATTATATCGGACTTTTTCTTTTGCAAATTTATACTATAAAATCTTTTTAAGAATATAATATTAAAGGATTTAAGGAGATTTTTATGTTTAAAAAAGAAAATTTGATAAATTTACAAAATAAATTAAAAGAAGATGGAATAAAAGGTTATTTAATTTTAACTAGCGATCCTCATGATAACGAATATGTCGCAAGTTTTTATATGGCTGAAAGATTATACTTTTGCCCATTTACTGGTGACACTGGGGACCTTTTAGTTACACAAGATGCCGCCTATCTTTTTACAGATGGAAGATTTTTTATTCAAGCTGAAAAAGAATTAAAAGATAGTGGAGTTACTTTAATGAAGATTGGTGAAAAAGGAGTTTTGCCATTAAATAAATTTATTAAAGAAAATAAATTATATCCATTAGGATTAAACACATTAATTGCAAGTGAAG